>LICG01000011.1 GCA_001438205.1 Cryomorphaceae bacterium BACL7 MAG-120322-bin74 | reverse complement strand
GCGGGATTGATACCGCTTCCAATATGGGTACGAATATTTTGTTAGAAGCGCAACCCGAGGACAATTTGACCAACATTCTCACGTGGAATCCCTATCGTGATTTTATGGGTGGTGTAGCCAAATATGATATTTATCGTTCAGTAGGGGAGAATGGAGCCATGAGCTTTGTGTCCAGAACAATGGATACGGTGTTTACAGACAACGTGCGACCATTAGGAGACAATGTGGGTATCTTCTGCTACAAAGTAGTTGCTACAGAAGGGCCAAGTGCTTTGGCATTTGTGGACTACGATGGATCCGTCTTCACTTCGACATCCAATATTGCCTGTGCAGAGCACACGCCGCGTATTTTCATACCCAATTCATTCAGCCCCAATTCTAACGTTCTAGAAAACCGGTCTTGGCGTCCTAAGCAAGTATTTATTGAATCCGGTTCATACAAGTTGGAGATTTTGGACCGTTGGGGCACTATGGTCTTCAGTACAAAGGATGAAATGGAAGCGTGGGATGGCACTATTGATGGAACGAAAGCAGGTGAAGGCACCTATATCTATCAATTGAATTATCGATCTAAGCAAGGAGAGCCCATAGAATTTCGTGGTACGCTGCTCTTGATTTACTAGGAAACCTTTCTCCTTACGCATGCCAAAAAGCCGCCCCTCAAAGGGCGGCTTTTTGTTATCTTCGCACGCAATGTAGACCGTAAATTGCACCATGGAATCAAAGCTTACTAAAGACATCCTAGAATACCTGACATACGATGACGTCCTTCTTGTCCCTGCGTATTCGGAAGTGCTGCCACGTGATGTGAGCATTGAATCCAAATTCACCCGAAATATCATTCTAAAGACTCCCATTATCAGTTCCGCCATGGATACGGTAACGGAAGCGGGCATGGCCATTGCGATGGCACAAGAGGGTGGGATTGGTGTATTACATAAAAACATGACGGCTGAAAAGCAAGCCATGGAGGTTCGGAAAGTCAAACGGGCAGAGAGCGGAATGATATTGGATCCCGTTACGCTTTCTGCTGATTCCCTCATTGGAGAGGCGAAGAACCTCATGGCAGAATATAGAATTGGCGGTATTCCTGTGGTTAATGACGCTAAGCAATTAGTAGGAATTATTACCAACCGCGATTTGCGCTTTGAGAAGGAAGACCAAAAACGGGTGGGGGACATTATGACGTCCCAACCTTTGGTCACGGCAAAGGAGGATACGACCATGGATGAGGCAGAAATCATCCTTCAACAAAACAAGATTGAAAAATTACCCGTAGTGGCTAGTGATGGTTCGCTCGTTGGCCTTATCACCTATCGTGATATTAGTAAAAAGCGAAATAAACCCAATGCCAATAAGGATGAGTATGGTCGTTTACGGGTAGCTGCGGCCGTTGGGGTGACACCTGATATATTGGATCGTGTCGCCCTATTAGTTTCTGCGCATGTAGATGCGATTGTTATTGATACGGCACACGGTCATACCCGCGGTGTGGTGGACGCTTTAAAAAAGGTTAAATCGGCTTTTCCCAATCTAGATGTCGTGGTAGGCAATATTGCCACGGCTGAAGCTGCAAGATATTTGGTAGAAGCAGGTGCGGATGCCGTCAAAGTTGGCATTGGCCCAGGCTCCATTTGTACTACACGCGTAGTAGCGGGTGTCGGCGTGCCACAATTGTCTGCCGTGATGGTGGTTGCAGAAGCCATAAAAGGTTCTGGTGTGCCTGTAATTGCGGATGGAGGTATTCGCTATACGGGTGATATTGTAAAGGCAATAGCTGCTGGAGCAGATAGCGTGATGCTGGGTTCTCTGCTTGCGGGGACGAACGAGGCTCCTGGAGAAGCGATTATACTAGATGGACGTCGATTCAAATCTTACCGAGGAATGGGCTCTGTAGAAGCAATGGAGGCAGGCTCTAAGGATCGGTACTTTCAAGATGTAGAGGATGACATTAAAAAACTTGTCCCAGAAGGAATCGTCGGTCGCGTCCCGTATAAAGGGGAGGTTAAAGACGTGATGTACCAGTTTATTGGCGGATTAAGAGCTGGGATGGGCTACTGTGGCGCCAAGGATATCGCGACGTTGCAAGCCAACGGCAAATTTGTGCGCATCACTTCTTCTGGCATCACGGAAAGTCATCCACACGACGTGACCATCACACAAGAAGCCCCCAATTATAGCCGCTAAGAATTTGGACCAGAGGCTTCTCGTAATTGAATCGCTTGAAATTCATCAAAGCAACGGAGTAAGCTCACCAGCAAGTCATAGTCAGTAGCCTGACGAATGTGGCTTTCATTGTAGTGGCAAAAAAGCAGAAATTCTTCAATTTTTTCTGTGGTAAGACCGGTTAGTTCAAATAAAGCACTGCGGTTTTCACTTTCAGCGAGTTTGGTTCTAAAGGATTCACTTTCAAGTATGGCCTGAAGCTCACGTAATTGTCGAGGTCGATGGCCAAATTGATCGTAGAGAAAATCGATAGGGTTGGCCAATGTAGGCTTCACATGCTGTGGTATATGAATATCTCCGCCTTCGGGTCTACGGGCATTTTGAAGTGGCATTTCTTTAGGCAAATTGCTCGTCAACTTATAGGCCGTAACGGGCACTTCATCTAATAAGTAATTTTGTGGAAGCAGTTCAATCCTTACCTCGTCTGCTGCTCGGGCAGAGGCATAGCGATAGGCATAGCCTGGCTTTGAAAAAACAAGGGTGTCTCCTGGTTCAGCAAAGATCTCAAAGTGACCTTGCTGATTCGTCACGTTCCCTGTTTCATTTCGTGCATTTACGATGAAGACAAAAGGCACAGCATCTAAGGATTTTTCTTCTATAACATAGCCTTCAAAACGAACTTTTGTTTGGCCCATTGCCAAAGTCGGCAAGAGAAGAAGTAGAAAAAATGCGCCTTTGTACACGGGATTGGAAAATTACAACAACCATGCCTCGAAGGAATGCCGATATTTGCATTAAATAAAAAGCTATCTCCATGTCGGACGACAAAAAAATTATCTTCTCCATGTCGGGAGTCTCTAAGATTCTTCCGAATAACAACAAAGCCATCCTCAAGGACATGTACTTGAGTTTCTTTTATGGCGCCAAAATTGGCATCATTGGTTTGAACGGTTCGGGTAAATCCACTTTGATGAAAATCATTGCAGGAATTGAAAAGAACTACCAAGGCGATGTGGTCTTTTCGCAAGGCTACACTGTCGGCTATCTTGAGCAGGAACCACAATTAGATGAGACAAAAACCGTGATGGATATTGTCAAAGAAGGCATGGCCGAAACGGTGGCCTTGTTGGAGGAATACAACCAGATCAATGATCAATTCGGTCTTCCGGAGGTCTATGAGGATGCAGATAGAATGGAAAAACTCATGAACCGTCAGGCAGCATTGCAAGATCGCATTGACGCAAGTAACGCATGGGAATTGGAAACCGTCCTTTCGCGTGCCATGGACGCATTACAATGCCCTGAAGGAGATACACCCATTTCTGTTTTATCAGGTGGTGAACGTCGCCGTGTGGCACTTTGTAGATTGTTGCTGCAAAACCCAGATGTTTTGTTACTTGATGAGCCGACCAACCACCTAGATGCAGAGTCCATCTTGTGGTTAGAACATCACTTACAACAGTATAAAGGAACCATCATTGCCGTAACCCACGACCGTTACTTCTTGGACAATGTGGCAGGCTGGATTCTTGAATTGGACCGTGGAGAAGGTATTCCTTGGAAAGGGAATTATTCCTCTTGGTTAGAGCAAAAGACCAAACGCATGGCACAAGAAGAGAAGCAGACAACAAAGCGCCGCAAAACATTGGAGCGAGAACTAGAATGGGTTCGTATGAATCCAAAAGGAAGACAAGCCAAATCCAAAGCACGACTCTCAAGCTATGACAAATTGATGGGGGAAGAGCAAAAGGAAAAGGAACAGCGCTTAGAGATTTACATTCCAAATGGTCCACGTCTTGGAACCAATGTGATAGAGGCTTCCCATGTGAAAAAAGGCTTTGGCGATCGTCTCTTGTATGAAGACTTGAATTTTCAACTTCCTCCTGCAGGCATTGTAGGCATTGTGGGGCCAAATGGTGCCGGTAAGACCACTATTTTCCGGATGATCATGGATCAACTGGCACCGGATGGGGGAGAATTTAAAGTAGGGGAGACCGCAAAGATTTCTTATGTGGACCAAGCCCATGCCAAAATGGACCCTGAGCGCACTATCTACGATATCATTGGAGATGGCCAAGAACAGTTTGAAATGGGTGGCCAAATCATCAATGCGCGTGCCTATTTATCCCGTTTTAATTTTTCGGGCGGAGATCAGTCAAAGAAAATTGGCATTTTATCCGGGGGTGAGCGTAACCGTTTGCATTTAGCCATGGCCCTGAAAGAGGGCGGAAACGTGCTTTTGCTTGATGAGCCTACCAACGACTTGGATATCAACACCCTTCGCGCATTGGAAGAGGGTTTGGAGTACTTTGCAGGTTGTGCGGTGATTATTTCACACGATCGATGGTTTTTAGACCGCGTTTGTACGCATATTCTCGCATTTGAAGGTGACTCCCAAGTGTATTACTTTGAGGGTTCGTTCTCAGATTATGAGGAAAACAAGAAAAAGCGTTTGGGTGGTACCGCTGCCGAACCAAAGAAATTTAAGTATAAGAAACTCGTAAAGTAATGAAGCCCCGCGTTGCCAAAGGTACCCGAGATTTTTCAGCTCAAGAAGTGGCAAAACGTCACTATGTGATGTCCGTGTTGCGAAAAGCCTTTGAGCGCTTTGGCTATAGCCCTCTTGAGACCCCTAGTTTTGAAAACCTAGAAACCCTCATGGGGAAATATGGGGAAGAGGGTGATCGTTTGATTTTTAAAATTTTACGTTCAGGAGATTTCATGAAGCACGCGGAATCGGACGTTCCAAAGGCGAGTGAAATAGCGGATAAGGCGCTCCGTTATGATCTAACGGTGCCCTTTGCACGCTACGTAGTCCAGAATGCTGGACAACTGGCCATGCCCTACAAGCGTTATCAAATGCAGCCAGTCTGGCGTGCAGATAATCCGCAAAAAGGTCGATTTCGTGAGTTCTATCAGTGCGATGCAGATGTTGTGGGGTCGCAAAGCCTCTGGCAAGAAGTAGAATTGGTTCACTTGTACCAAGCTGCTTTTGATGCACTCAACCTTCCGGTAACCATCAGGCTGAACAACCGCAAAGTGTTGGCAGGTATGGCCGAGGTGAGTGGAGTAGGTGATCGCTTGGTCGCCTTTACGGTGGCACTGGATAAGCTAGATAAAATTGGTGTGGAGGGCGTGGTGAACGAACTCCTAAGCAAGGAATTTACCCTAGAAGAAATAGAAAAACTCAAGCCTGCTATGCAATCGTTTGCAACAACAAATGAGAGTATAGCCTTTTTGCGCACATGGTTGTCCGATTCAGAAATAGGCATCAAAGGAGTCGAAGAATTGACTTTCGTGCTTGACCATGCTGGGAATGCCCCATTAATCATTGATATTACGCTAGCCCGTGGCCTGAATTATTATACGGGTTGCATCCTAGAAGTGAGTGCCAACGAAGTCCAAATGGGCAGCGTGGGCGGGGGTGGACGTTATGATGATTTAACAGGCATCTTTGGCTTGCATGATGTGTCGGGTGTCGGTGTCAGCTTTGGTTTAGACCGCATTCTCCTTTGCCTTGAAGAACTACATCGTCTCCCTAATACACTGGAGTCTGCACCCAAAGCCTTGGTTTTCCATATGGATACAGACCAAGCCAAGGAAGGGTACCAACTTACGGCCTATCTGCGCAAAGCAGGGATATCCGTGGACTTTTATCCTGAACCCGCAAAGTGGAAAAAACAATTTGACTTTGCAGAAAAGCGTGGTATTCCCTTCGCGCTATTATACGGTGAGGAAGAAATGAAGCAAGGGGTCGTCCAAGTGAAAGAATTGCGGACAGGGGATCAAGAAGCCATTCGCTATGTCGACTTAGCCGCGCATCTAGCCACAAGATAATAAGGGGGTGAATTAAAGGCGTATGTGCCCCATTCCGCCACTTAGTCCGATAATTTCTCCGGAGATCCAGCTTGCCCCTAGTAAATACTGTGCAAGCTCAGCCATTTCTTCCGCCCTCCCAATACGTTTTAACGGATGTCGATCCGCAGCGGCTTGAGCCCGCGCGTCATTCCCTAGCAATTTGCTCGCAAGTGGGGTATCCGTTAGTGATGGGGCGATGGCATTCACACGAACGGTAGGTGCCCATTCTGCTGCAAGACTACGGGTGAGTCCTTCAATGGCGCCTTTCGCCATCGCCACAGAGGCATGAAAAGGCATGCCCTGCGCGACAGCAATGGTGGAAAAGAGCACGACGCTTCCCTTCCCCGCCTTTAAGGCCTTTTCTGCCAGCTGCAACACATAGACCGCACCTAAAGCATTTGTTTCAAAATCATCATTAAAGTCATTGATTTTGAGACTTCTAAATGGTTTCAAATTTATACTTCCTGGACAATAGATCACGCCAGATAAGGCCGTAGGTAAGTCATATTCTGTGAGGTCAAAAACGGATTTCTGGAGAGATTGCAAGGTGCTAAACGCCTCATTTACTTCGCTACGACTCACGCCAATAACCCCGATTCCCTGGCGGCATAATAGGTTTGTTAACGCTTTTCCGATACCACTGCTATGACCAATAATCAAAATAGGATGTTCCATAGGCGTCTAACAACAGAGGGCCTATTTTTGTTGTAACCCAATGAGTCCCTTTTACTATGAAACGTATTCAACTTTCTTTAAACTCTACCTGGTCGCTCCAAGACTGGAAAGCACTTGCGCTTGGGAAAGCGTCCATCACATTAGATCCTCAAAGTCAAGCTAGGGTGGAGGCCAACAGACGGGCCCTTTTGGCACGCGTTGCCAATGGGGATGTTCTATATGGCGTAAACACGGGCTTTGGCTCCTTGTGCACCACCGTTATCCCTTCAAACGCTTTAGGCGCGTTGCAGACAAATTTAATCCGTAGCCATGCTGCCGGAACCGGATCTGAAATAGGCCCAGAATTGGTCCGTTTGATGCTCGCGACCAAAGTCCGTGCCCTCTCTAAAGGTTTTTCTGGTATTGAAGGGTCTACATTGGCGGCGCTAAATGCCTTGTTAACGGAAGACATACTCCCATGCATCCCCTCTATGGGCTCTCTTGGTGCATCGGGTGATTTGGCGCCTTTATCTCATATGACCTTAGTCTTGATGGGTGAGGGAGAAGCCATGTTAGGTAATGCACGCTATTCTGGGGCTGACGCGCTCAAGAAGAAGGGCTTAAACGCCGTAACGCTTGGTGCAAAAGAAGGCTTGGCCCTCATTAATGGGACGCAGTTCATGCTTGCACATGGTCTCTGGGCCTGCATCGAGGCGCAAAGACTCTCTTACATCATGGATCTTGTTGCAAGTGCTTCATTAATGGGGTATGATGGCTGTTCGGCGCCATTTGATGCACGTATTCATGCGGTGCGTCCACAGCTAGGTCAATCCTTCGTAGCCAGCCGTATACGTGAGTTTTTACAAGATGCTCCAGCCTTCGTGCCCACAAATAAACATGTACAGGATCCATATTCTTTCCGCTGTATTCCTCAAGTGCATGGCGCAAGTAATGATGTTTGGGCACATGTCCTAAAAGTCATGTTAGCAGAAGCCGAAGCCGTGACGGACAACCCGACCGTGTTTACCGATGGAGGTGAGGTGATTTCTGCCGGAAATTTTCATGGCCAACCCTTGGCGCTCGCGTTGGATTATGGAAAGATGGCGCTATGTGAATGGGGGAGTATTTCCGAAAGGAGAATCAATCAAATGACCCTTGGAAAAAGAGGTTTAACGGCTTTCTTAGCCCATGATCCAGGCACACAAAGTGGGATCATGATTTTACAATATTCCGCCGCGGCTATAGTGAGTCGGAATAAAGTTTTAAGCCACCCAAGCAGCACGGATAGCATGGATTCTAGTGCAGGACAAGAAGACCATGTGAGTATGGGAAGCTTGGCAGCGGTGCATACGCTAGAAGTCTTAGGACGTATCTGGACACTGACGGCGATGGAATGGATGGCCGCTGTGCGCGCAATCGAACAACAAGGCGTTTCCGCTGGGAGCATCGTGGATAGCTTGCTTGCCGAATACCGACAAATGGTTCCCTCATCCAAGGAGGACGTGATTATAGCAGATGAAATTCGCCTTGCACAAGCCTTCATTGAAGGGCTTGAGGTGGAAGATCCTGAACTACTCCGATTCTCTATCTAAGGAACTGAAGCCTTTGGCTTTCTGACTTAGCGTTGGGCAAATGCGGCGACAGCATAGAGCCCTGCTGTTTCTGTGCGCAATCTATGATAGCCTAAGTGGACATGCTTCCAGCCTGCGTTTTTAGCAAGAGTAAGTTCCTCGGGTGAAAAATCACCCTCAGGTCCAATCATAATAAAAGTAGGGACGTCGGGTGACTGGCGTAGCGCTGCTACGAGGTCTTCGCGTTCCTCTGGGATACAGGTTGCAATGTACCCTTTTGCCCCCTTGGGCAGTTCTTGCAGGAATTCTCCAAACTTTTGTGGTGCATGTAATGCAGGCATGGTTCCCTTTTGGCTCTGAGTACATGCAGCGCGCAGGACACGTTCCGCACGTTCCGCATTCCAATTCCTCCTTTCTGAGTGAAAACTAAGTAAGGGAGTCATGGCATGGATGCCCAATTCACAGGCTTTCTCTAAAAAGAAATGCATGCGGTCAATATTCTTGGTTGGGCTGATGGCCACATGTAGAAATCCAGTCACAGCACCGTAGGCCTTACGGGTCTCGACACATAGCGCATGAACATATTTCTTGTGGACGTGGGTTACACGTCCTATGTAGGTATCCCCATTTCCATCAAAGACATGAATGATGTCCGAAGGGGCGATCCGTAGCACTTTTACTGCATGCACGAGCTCATCTGGATGGAGTGAGAGTGTCTCTCCTTCTTTGTGGCCCCAAAAACAATGCATTATGCGCCGATTTTATCTTTATTCTTTACCAGAGAAGTCCGATAATTTTCTTCAATATAGGTAATGATAGCGCCTGCCACATCAATTCCGGTCGTGCGTTCCACTCCTTCTAGTCCTGGCGAGGAATTCACCTCCAAGATCAAAGGACCTCGGTCGCTCTGGAGCAGGTCTACACCGGCCACCTTCAGACCTAATGCCTTTGCGGCTTGAATGGCAGCGTTTTTCTCGGAGGTTTTTAGCTTGATCGGCAGACCGTGTCCACCCGCATGCAGGTTAGATCGAAATTCCCCTTCCTTGCCTTGGCGCTTATAGGCTGCCACCACTTTATTTCCAACTACAATGGCACGCACGTCAGCGCCCTTTGCCTCCTTAATGAACTCCTGGACTAGAATATTGGCATTCAGGCCGTAAAATGCCTCAATCACACTTTTAGCGGCTGTTTTTGATTCGGCTAAAACCACGCCTTTCCCTTGGGTGCCTTCTAAGAGTTTGACCACTAATGGAGCACCGCCAACCTGCTTAATAAGATATTCAATATCGGTTGGCTGTTTTGCCACAGCTGTTTTAGGAATGGAAACACCTTCTTTGGCTAGAATCTGCAATGCCCGCAGTTTGTCTCTACTGCGGACCAAGGCGAGCGAGCTGACCGGTGTGAATACCTGTTTCATTTCAAATTGCCGGAGCATGGCACTACCATAAAAGGTTAGGGATGCGCCAATCCTGGGAATAACCGCATCGACTTGATCAATGCGATGGTCTCCGTAATAAATATCCAATTCGCCTTTTGATAGAACTGCATAGCAATTGCGCACATTCATGACTTTCACTGTGTGTCCGCGCTCTTCAGCTGCTTCAACAAGACGTCTTGTAGAGTATAAGTTTCGGTTTGCCGAAAGAACGAGTATGTTCATAATGATGGAAGGGCGCTATGCGTGGCTTTTTTTAGAGAGATTGGTTCGGCGTACATCCACAATGAAACCTTGCCGAAGGAAAGTCCTCCCCAATAAGACGGGAAATTTCATGGAAGTGCGATTTGCAAGGGTGAAGGCGATAGAGAAATCCGTGCCAAAGATGCGAAGAGGAAGTGTTACGATATAGCGCAATTCTTCAGATCCATTGCTAGAGCGCACGAGTGCTTGATCAAATGTGGTAAATCGTTGTGGTGGGTGGGTTCCACCGTCTTGAAAAGTAACCACCAAGACTTTCTGACCTGCGTCGTCCTCTTCCATATGGATGTCATCACAATGCATACTGCTCCTATAGGCCCCTGTATCAACACGGCAAGGCACATCTATCCAATCCAAGGAAGGGAAGTCTATCATTTCGGTACGGCCAATGGTTCGTTTATTCATACTTGTTCCATTTGGCTTTTGCAGCATCAGAAACCTGACCAAAACGTTTGTGTTGAAAGGCAAAAGCCCCAGCTGCGCCAATCATAGCAGCGTTATCGGTGGTATAAGACAGGGGAGGGAGATACACGGCTAGTTGCAATTCTTGACCTAGTGCGGTCACCTGTGCGCGAAGCAATCGATTGGCACTTACCCCACCCGCTATAGCTATCTGTTGAATACCACTTTGATCAATGGCTTCTCTAAGTCCATTGATTAAAGGCCGAATCATCGCTTGCTGGATGCTCGCACACCAATCGGGCAGATCTTCCGTAAGCGTATTTGGGTTTCGCTTTACCTCGTCTTGCATAGATCTTAAAATAGAGGTCTTCAGGCCGCTATAGCTAAACTGCATCGGCGGCATCTTGGGTTCTGAGAAGGAAAAACGCGCCACACCTTTGGTCGCATGACGATCTATCATAGGTCCACCAGGATATCCAAGGGAAAGCAGTTTAGCCGCTTTGTCAAAAGCCTCTCCAACCGCATCATCTTGTGTTTCACCTAAAAGATCAAAGACATTCCAATCTCTTACAATGACCAGCTGCGTATGTCCGCCTGAAACAGTCAGACAGATATAGGGAAAATCAGGAATAGGTGCTTCTTGCACCGATTTTTCTATCAGAAAATGAGCGAGCATATGCGCCTCCATATGATGCACGTTGATCAAAGGGACACCTAGGCTAATGGAAAGGGACTTTGCAAATGAATGACCCACGAGCAACGAACCCAAAAGACCCGGTCCTTGTGTTACGGCTATGGCCGTAATGTCTGACCATGGCACTTTTGCTTTGGAGAGTGCAAAGTTCACCGTAGGTGCGAGCGCTTCCATGTGGGCCCTTGAGGCGAGTTCGGGGACAACGCCACCAAACGGGTCATGCAGCACTTGACTGTGGACAATATTACTCAATACTTCAAATCCGCGAAGAACAGCCACAGCGGTGTCGTCACAACTTGATTCAATGGCCAACAAAATCGGGGCAGACGTTGTCATGGCGCAAAGGTACCTCTTACCTTCGTGTCCATGCGCAAGCCCCTTCGTTTGATGTTGATTCTGCTTCTCGCTTTAGGCGGGGGTATAAGCATGAGCATGTATTGGGCAAAGTTGAATGTATCTAGGGTGAGCAGCATGGCCGACGGGTGGGCCAAAAACTGGCTAGAAAAGCATCCATTATCAGCAGGAGACCAGATAAATTGGAAGGGCTTTCACTGGTCCCCTTGGACAGATCTAGGTGTAGCCGAAATCGAATTATGGCATGGCCAGGATACGGTTGTCGTGCATGGCCTGTCCTTCTCTGGTTTAAGCTATTGGGGCGGAACCTTGCGAGTGGATAGCCTTTGTTGGGATTCTCTTGTTGTGCAAGGCATACCGAGCGGAGATTGGCTTCATGTTTTTGACCCATGGATGGACAGCACCACATCCTTAGAACCTTTAGATTGGAACATAGGCTATGCAGGTGGCAAGATTTGCTATCAGAATGGACAATCTGGTCCATCATGGCAAATGGAACTTTCTCTTAAAGAGGCGAGTGACAAAGGGTTGCAATCGATGAAAGCCATCGTACAGACACCATGGGAGTCTGTTGGTGTCTTCTCCGTGTCTGGCCAGGTAGACGAAGTCACGGGGTATTTTCAAATGGACATAGAACACGACATAGCCTCTTTTCACGCCCAATGGATCCAAGAGGAGCCTAACTGGCTCATCCAATGGGACATTACTGGGAATCAATGGGAAGGTTCTGCTTCTGGCGTGATGGAAGGGGATCTCCAAGCATCTTCTTGGAAACTCCTGGGCACTCAAGGCACATGGCTAAGCCATGCTTTTGAAGCCGAAGGCGGATTTGAAAACGGACAGTTGAACTTGATCTCGACCGTGCATGAAAAGGGAATGTCTACGGCAAAATTTAAGGTCACAGGGGACGTAGACAGCCTTCAGCTTATAGGATATTGGGATCAATGGCAACCCCCTATGGCGTTTGTCGACCTAGAAGGGTTTACCCTAGAGGGTTCTATCCTGTGCAGGGCTTATTGGGGTGAAGACTGGTCTATACAGTGGCAAGCAAAGGGGGAAAAGGCCTCCTTCGCCGGACAATCGCTGCAGAAATGGAATGTACAGGGGGATGCCAATCCCACGTGGATTTCAACTGATTTTTATGCCGTTACGCCAGATGTAGGCAAGTGGAAATTAAGGTATAAACTGGGCGAAGATCAACTTTCACTGCATTGGGCATGGAATCAAGAAATGCACATGCTTGACTCATTGGGAATACCTGCTTCTGGCGCCGTGAAGGGCGTCTTTTCATGGGCAAATGGAGGTAGTGCCCATTTTGAAAATGCACAAAACAATGGGATGTCTCCCATCCTGTTGGACTGGATGAAAGATCTACAGGGTCATCACCGAATCGAAGCAAGGCTTGGACATTATTACGCAGAGGCTGAAACAGCCTTGAGTCCTTTGGATTGGAATACGGACGTCCTTCCCAGAAGTATCCATGAGGGATTGAATCAATGGCTAGATGGAGATTCTCCATGGCTTAATGCAAACCAGGTGAATCAAATTCGGTTAGATGGACCTTTTGGAAAAATCATCCTTGCGAATAAAAATGGACGGCAATCACTTATGGCAACAGGAGATGGCCTACTTCTAGCGGAGGGGCAAAGAATGCATGCGACCGACCATTGGGCATTGCATTCAGAAAGGCACCAACCCAATCTGCTGGGAACCATGACGACGTTGAATTGGGCGTATCAAGGCATGGGTAGCACATGGGAATGGGTTACTAGAAAGGGGAGCCCTGACCAATTGGAGGTGCGGTTCACCTACCCAGAAGACGAAGCACAAGTTTCTATCGCCCTTGAAATAGAAAGAAATAAAGAAAATTGGAATGTATATGTGAATGAAAATCAGTGGTCCTGGAAGGAAATTCAAGGGGAATGGCAAAGTGCCGGGCCTGCAGCCTACAACTGGATAGAAAACCGTTTATTGCTCGGAAATGGGCTAAGTTGGCACAATGACCCCGAGCATCCAAGTATTGGGACTTTGCGCCTACAGGGCGCATTGAGTCCCGAACCGTATGAGGTGATGCGCATTTTGTATGCAGATGTCCCGTTAAAGGTTTTGAATGATGCTTTTCTAGACCTTGAGCTACCGTTAGAAGGGACAATAAATGGACAATGTATCCTTGCAGGAAGTTTTGGTCAATGGAATACAAGCGCAGATTTGGCCATACAAGGATTACAATTTGAAAACCAAGACCTTGGAACGTTTCATTCACAATGGGAACTAGATATTGAATCTGGTAAAGTAGCCATGCATGCGCAAGCAGGCTGGCCTGAACTTCTTTGGCTAGAGGCTACAGGGGAAAAGAGACCTGAGTGGGATATTGAAGCTAATTTACTTGGGGTACCCATTCGTTGGTTGACTCCCGTGACAGAAGGCAGTATCGAAGATTGGTCAGGACAGTTGAATGCAGAGTTGGTTCTTCGTCAAAAGAAAGGTAATTGGTCCGTTCAAGGGAATGGTCTATTCGATGCATTGTCATTCTATATTCCCAAGACAGGTGTTCAGTACACGGGGAGCCCCCAATTGGATTTCCAAGAACAAGAAATTCGAATGCATGGCATTTTGGAGGATCCCCAAAGGCAAGGAAAAATTTGGTTAGACGGTGGGATAGATTTAGCTGCCCCGAAGGGAAAAATTATAGACATGACATTTCATAGTCCAAGGTGCTTGGCGTTGGATCTGGAAAAGGGTGAAGATTTTTATGGACGCGTTCGAGCAGATATAGACGCAAGGTTGACAGGGGGATGGTCTGGACTAAGGCTAGATGTATCTGGCCAGGCATTGGATTCGTCCATTTTTGTCCTCCCTGTGAATTCGCCCATTACACTTGAAGAAGCCGGATTTATGCAATTTTCAGAACGTCCTTCCCCGATGCAAATGCCCAAGAAGATCGAAAAGACCGAAGATTTTGCTTTTGACTTTCATTTACAGATGAAGGTGACACCGAAGATCACCACAAGAATTATCTTGGATGAAACGGTAGGAGATGTTCTCGAAGGTCAAGGAAGCGGCAGTCTAGATGTTGTGTATTCAGATGGGGGAGAGTTGCAGTTAAACGGGCTCGTAACACTTGAAAAAGGCACCTATCTGTTTACGCTAGAGAATGTGCTGAACAAGCCTTTCACCGTCAATTCAGGTGCAACACTCTCGTGGACTGGTGATCCGTATCACGCACAAGTCAACCTAACGGCTTTGTATAAAACACGCACCAATCCTGGACCATACCTCGGCTTGACGAGTCAAGAAAGGTTACCCGTAGATGTAGCCTTGCATGTGACAGATGATTTAATGCAGCCCAACTTAGCTTTTGATATTGCGCTACCCACAGCGAGTAGTGCGATTCAAGCTGCTCTCCAAAGCAGACTGGTCACCAACGATGAAAAAACCACACAAGTATTGAGCTTACTAACGCTCCATAGTTTTTGGTCAAATGCGCAGGGATGGACCGCAACAGGCCTAAACGCAGTAGGGACGAATACGACGCAGGTTTTGGCACAACAATTTTCCAATTTCATGACGCAAGGCCTGGGTGAAAATTGGGATGTTCAACTCGCCTACGGCAAAAGTCCTCAGGTATTTCAGCGTCAAATGGATGCCCGGGTAGGAAGAAGCTTCTTAGATGAACGGCTCACCGTGACCACAGAGTGGGGGATTCCCCTTGGGAGTCAACAAACCCCCATGGGAATGGGAGATGTTACGCTCGCGTATAAGATATCCGAAGATGGACGTTGGACAGCCAATGCCTATTCTGTTCGGAATAATGACATGGCTTTTACAGGTCAACCTATGGCGCAGAAGCAAGGAATCGGCATCCAACTGCAATGGACGGGCACCAATTGGATCGATATACGCAAACAGTTGAAAAATAAGCCCTAGCCTAAAGTAGCATTTGATTTCCTACAATATGGAGGCCATAGCCTTCAATACCCACGCGTTTCATAGGGTGGTTGGTCAGAAGTATGATGTTTTTCACCCCCAAGTGACGAAGAATTTGTGCTCCAACACCATAGTCTAAAGGGTCATGACCAAAGCGTAGAGCAGGCATATTTCCCTCATCAACGCTGGCCAAAGCTGCCAATAAATCCATCGAAGTAGGTCGTTGATTTAGGCAAACAACCACACCCCTGCCTGCTTGAGAAATAGCTTCAATAGACTTGTGCAGGGTTGAAAATTGTGTCACCCCTTGACGAATATCGTCTAACATACTGGCCCTTTGGTCTCCGCTTTGCATTCGGACTAGGGTAGCCGGATCGGCGGTTAAAGTGCCTAGAGAAAGTGAAATATGTACTTGATCAGACGTTGTTTGGGCATAAACGTGTACATTCAAGAGGCCAAAAGCCGTATCCAAGGGGTAAGAATGCACCACTTTGATCAAGGAATCACGCTCTAATCGATAGGCAATCAATTGCTCAATACTGATGAGTTTAATGCCCCATTTTTTTGAAAGATCCATCAATTCTGGCAATCGCGCCATACTCCCATCTTCATTCATGATCTCCACAATCACCCCAGCAGGTGGATGTCCAGCAAGTCTTGCTAAATCAATAGCGGCTTCTGTATGTCCTGCCCTACGTAAAACGCCACCAGGTCTTGCCCGCAATGGAAAAACATGTCCAGGCCGTTGAAAGTCATGAGGCTTCATATCTGGATTCACAAGCGCTTGAACGGTTTTGGCTCGGTCCAATGCCGAAATGCCGGTGGTAACCCCATGCCCTTTTAAATCCACCGACACGGTAAAGGCCGTTTCATGCGGATCCGTATTCTGTTGAACCATCGGCGTTAAACCTAACGCATCACAGCGGTCATCTGGCAACGGTGCGCAAATCAAACCTCGCCCATGGGTGGCCATGAAGTTAATAGTCTCAGCCGTAATGCCCTCCGCAACGGCCACCAGGTCTCCTTCATTTTCGCGGTCTTCATCGTCCACTACAATCAACATCTTGCCTAGTGCAAGATCTTCTAGAGCGGCTTCTATAGAACTAAAAGGGGAAGTACTCATTGGTTATTGCGTTTTGTGGGTTGCCATACCCCAGATGATCCTGCAGGGGTTCTTAGGAATTGCCATAAGCCAAGAATCAGCGCAATATTCATCCAGGCAAAATAGGAGAGAGGCTTCACCCGTTTGGCTATGTTGCGTGGCAGTATCCATCCAGGATATAGAAGAAAAAGGATACCTAGCATAAGGACAAGCAGATTGATCCCGGCTAAATAAAACCCACAAAGGGCTATTTCTGTGAAAAACATGATGATGACGCTACACAAGACGGCCAAGGGAAAAATCCACCGTAAGAATTTATGCCCAACAAAAACAAACCCCATCAAGCTTTTACGTTTGGGGGAAATAGAATCACCTTCATGGTTCTTTGAGAAAAGAGACTGAATGAGTTGGAAGAAGATTCGTTGACTGTTTTGCCAATTCCCATGGCTGATGCGGACTTTCCTTTTGAACTCCATCTGGGCATCATTGCTGACGTCTTCCGAGCACGTTGCATTTGATGCATGAACCACTTTTTTGCCCGCCGATAATACCTGAATCGTGAGAAAAAAGTCCTCCATAAAGGTACCGGGAGGGATGGGGGTAAAGTAAGCACGACGAATGGCATAGCAACCGCCCTCTACGCCCATGGTCATTCCCCAGAGCTCCCCTTCACAAACTTTGGTGTGGTTTTCCCACCCTATGTATGATTTTTCTTGCTGGGCTATGCTTCGGTAGGTCTCCTCTTGCGCAAGCCCTCTGTAGGCTAATTCACCGCCCACCAGGGCAACATCTCGATTCAGAATTAATGGCGCAACTAAGTGCTTAAGCGCCATGGGGTCAAAGAAAATATTGGCATCTGTTCCAACCACAACCTCCGCGTTACTTTTTGACACCAAGTAGTTGATGATTTTAGATTTACCAGAACGCTCGGGCATTCGTTCCCAATGTAAATTGGGCATTTCTTTCGCCCAGCGAGAAAGAATTTTTTCGGTGTCATCCGTACTGCAATCAGATCCTACACGTATGTTCATTTTCTCATGAGGGTAGTCTAAGGCCTGAAGACTTGCCAGCTTTTCTTCTAAGACAACTTCTTCATTATAGGCTGCAAATACAATCGTAACAGACGGCCATTGAGACGCATCAAGCACATCTGAAGCGATAGGGGTCCTTTGAATGCGTAAAAAGTGATGAAAAAGGCGAACAAAACCCGGATAAAGCAGATAAGGAATCACGCCCCAAATGACCACAGTAAATAAGGACAAAAAGACCAATAAGCCGTGGGGTAGGAAAAAAAGGGAAAGGTCCGATAGCATGAGAAATGGCCGTTAAGAGAGGTTTTTCAAAGCTTCAACATATACCTCGTCGGCAAAGGTAGTGCGTGCATGGTGCATGGCTAGACGGCCCTGCTCCTCTCGGAAGGTAGCATCATAAAGAAGTCGATGAATCGCCTGGCTAAAATCTTCCGGATTATCGGCAATGAGAATACCGGGTGCACTCTTAAGTCCTTCCGCGCCTATAGAAGTCGTTACAATGGCTTTTCCTCTCACCATGGCCTCCAGAAGTTTGATGCGCATCCCGCTCCCCGATAAAATAGGGGCGATGAAAATCCCATGTTCTTCAAAGGAAAATCCGTCTTCTAAGCGTGACAAATGTTGGATGCCGGCAGGTAGGGAAAGATTTTTTGGCCATGTTTTGGATATGACGGTAACAGGCGCCATCACAAGCGGATGCACTTCCTTCAGGTACCATTGCATGCCTTGAATATTCGGAAGCCAATCCATTGCGCCTAAATGATAGATAGCGGCGCCTCTGGCGCCACTATCCTTCCAAGGCCCATTTTTCTGATAGGTGCACGGCAAAGTCCAAACTGTTTTTGCCCCATTTTCTAAGATGTAGTGACCATCTTCTTCTGAAATAGCCCATACCTGTGCTTCCCGAAAAATACCTAATTCCCATTGTTTCAACTTCTGCGTCTGCCAAACGGTAAAAAGTTTTCGGAGTCCAAAAGCGCTTGACGTCAGGGTTCTTTCCCAAATTTGATGTTCCACATTATGCGCACGTAAAATCCAAGGAGTTGTGCCAAGGGACTCCTTATATACCGCCATAAATAAAGAGTCCAAAACAACTAGGTCAACTTCTCTTGATAAGGCGGCTATTCGGATGCTAACCTCTTCATGATAAAAACGCGAGGCAAAAAAGGATGATGAATGAAGGATATCACGCATAAAACCCTTGAGATTTGGAGACACATGAACGGGCAGAGCTTCAAGTTGAACACCTGGGTAGGGGCAGTGGGGGTCCTGAACAAAGTGTTTGTCTGTATTCAGGGCCAGAACATGTACTTCATGACCTGCTTTTTCTTCAAGCCGAATAAGAGCTTCCATGGCAAGACTACTGCCATCTCTTCCTGGAAAAGGAACCTTGTTGCATAAATGGAGAATCTTCATTTCAAGGAAGGGAATGGGCGCCAACGTAATAACCTGCGGCGCAACCGCGCAAAACTATTGACAGAAGCATCATTTGCTGCCCATACGGTCATCCAAATAGAAATGGGTAAGAGGATAGCATTAGGCAGCCAGATCGCCCAAAAAGGGGATATCAACCATTCGCGCCCCATCTTCTCAAAGATGATCGTAAGCACATAATGCACCAAAAAGAGGAGCACGGAAATGACAAAGGGTAATCCAAAACCACCCTTTTGGATGATAGCCCCTAGGGGTGCCCCTATGAAGAAGAGGAGAATGCACGCGATGGCAACACTGAATTTTTTATGGAATTCAAGATAATGACGCGCAATGATTTGGTTTCTCCAAACGTATTCTGACTGGATCTGCTCCATATAATCTCGATTGCCTTGTGCCGCATGAATAGCATTGTTCACTGCACGAAATAAATAATGTCCTTTAAGCCTTGATTTCATCGATCGCACATCATAAGGGTCAGAGGTATCTACCTTCCCCGCCATTTGAATGGAATCTTGGCCATTCCATCCGTAATATTTATTGCGCATGATCATATTCACCTCCTCTTGTCGCTTGCTATACTGCTCATATAAACCATCAATTGCTTTATCCAATTGATGCACATTCAGCATATTGTATTCATCACTCCGGTGAATAGAGTAGAGGTCACCCATTTCAAAAGATCCCATATTCACCCGAATCATCATGCGCTTGAATGAACTCTCTAAGAAAGGTTTACGGTCACGCTCCTCCCTCTTTTCAGCACGAAACTCTTGATAGGAGGTCCCATGAAATAACTCCATTTCCATCCAACGGTTTCCTTCTGTATAGTGCAAAACCGCCTTTGGCGCCATGATTACTGTATGATTTCCTTGGCCTCTTTCGCGGTGATCATAAATCAAGACATCCGTCACTTCATGGTCCGACTTACCTCCAATTTTTATGCTGTATCCATCTAAGCCAGCATAAAAAATACCAGGTTGAAGATTAAACGTGGGACGCTGTTTGGCAATATTGATGAGTAGATTTTCCCCTTTGAAATTAGCTACGGGAATCAAATTATTGGCCACAAAAAACATGCCCGCTGAAATCAACGCCAACGCCAATAATAATGGTCGAATTAGTCGATAAAAAGAGGCGCCTGAAGACTTAGCGGCTGCTAACTCATGACTTTCAGCAAGATCACCAAACACCATAATTCCAGCAAACAGGACGGCCACTGGGGCGGCCATAGGGAGGACTGAAGCGGACCAATAAAAGAGCAATTCTAGGATGACCCACCAATCAACCCCGCGTCCCGCTAAGTCATCCACATACTTCCAGACCATTTGCATGAGCAAGAAGAAGATAGATATCCCCAAAGTTTTTAGGAAAATCCCAGCAAAGGAACGAAGGATATACCAGTCAATACGTTGCATAAGAACCTGTTACATCCCCTTTGGGGCGATGTAATCAAAATCAGGATATTGCGCTCTATTGAAGGTAACACTTTGGCTCGTGATGCCTTGATTCACCTCATACTGCAAAATTCTGAGCGTCGTCGTAACATCATTGAGGCCAAATTCTTGATAGGAATGGATGCGTTTTGTCCGCACATTAATCCCAATCACAATGTCGCGTACATCTTCATTGTCTTTTGGCTTCATGCGGACATAGACGACTTTTGTTCCACCCGCAACGGTTTCTTCTCCGGCCCATTGGAAATTTGAACCCGTCTCATATTTCTTCACTAAAGATTCAGGGGTATAGGAGGATGCATCACCTTCTAGTTTTTGAACGACAATTTCTTCATCCGCTTCACTCACGATGGTCATACGGGTGCCATCTACATATATTTTTTGCCCGTTTAAGGAGAGGAGGGCTTTGCTTCCAACGACCCGAACTTGTCCAGACGTCTTTCTTTGAACGCTTTTTCCATCCCTACCCATGGCCTCAATCACCATGGCAAACTGAATGTTTTGATCCTTGTAATCCATGGTTTTTGTTTGCACTTCTTTCAATAAAGTGAGTGGATTGCCCGCTTGAGCCAACCCAGCAACTGTAGATGTAATTAGAATAACAATGGAAAAGAAAGTTTTTTTCATGTTTATTAGTTGCCGTTTAGGCGTTCCATTAAATGATGTTCGTCCTGCACAAGTACCTGGCGCGCTTTAGACCCTTCAAAAGGTCCAAGAATCCCCGCATCTTCCAATTGATCAATGAGTCGTCCTGCCCGGTTATAGCCCAGTTTTAATTTACGTTGCAAAAGAGATGCCGAACCTTGTTGTTGCATGACCACAATTCTGGCCGCCTCAATAAATAAAGCATCCCTTTCTTCTGCGCTATAGGTACTGCCGCCACTTGCATTCCCTTCTTCCCCAGAATATTCAGGAAGCGCGTATGCGTCAGGATACGCCTGTTGTGATCCAATAAACTCACAGACTTCCTCCACCTCAGGCGTATCAAGAAAGGCGCATTGAAGTCGAATCAGATCATTACCTGCAGAGAAGAGCATGTCACCCTTTCCTATCAATTGTTCCGCGCCTCCTGCGTCTAAAATGGTTCTTGAGTCAATTTTTGCGGATACCTTAAACGCAATACGCGCAGGAAAATTGGCCTTAATAATGCCCGTGATTACATTCACCGAAGGTCTTTGCGTGGCAATGATCAAATGAATGCCAATCGCGCGCGCTAACTGGGCAAGTCGTGCAATAGGCGTCTCAACTTCTTTGCCCGCCGTCATGATTAAGTCTGCAAACTCATCAATAACCAAAATTATATAGGGCAAGTAGCGGTGCCCCTCTTCTGGGTTTAGCTTCCTATTGGTAAATTTCTGATTGTATTCTTTGATGTTTCGGACCATGGCATCCTTGAGCAAATCATACCGGTCATCCATTTCAATGCACAAAGAATTCAACGTGTGAATGACTTTGGTGGTATCCGTGATAATGGCCTCACCGGAGTCAGGCAACTTTGCCAAGAAGTGACGCTCAATTTTATTGTACAACGTCAATTCAACTTTTTTGGGGTCTACCAATACAAACTTTACTTCGGATGGATGCTTTTTGTAGAGAATAGAAGCTAACAGGGCATTTAATCCGACGGACTTACCTTGACCCGTCGCACCTGCCATGAGGAGGTGCGGCATTTTCGCCAAATCAGCTACAAAAACCTCATTACTGATAGTCATGCCTAGCGCGATAGGCAGATCCATCGTGGTTTTTTGAAACCTTTCTGAAGCAAGAACCGTCTTCATGCTGACCATTTGTGGGTTTCTATTGGGCACTTCGATGCCAATGGTGCCGCGCCCAGGGATTGGTGCAATAATTCGGATTCCAAGCGCGGAGAGGCTTAACGCAATGTCATCCTCTAGACTTTTGATTTTGGATATACGGACGCCTGCTTCTGGCACGATTTCATAGAGCGTGACAGTGGGGCCAACGGCAGCCTTGATCTTTGAAATCTCAATCTTGTAATTGCGCAAGGTCTCAATAATGCGTTCCTTGTTTGCTTCCAATTCCTCTGCATCCACCTTTGCATCGGTGCTCGGAAAATCCGCTAAAAGATCCAGTGTGGGGAATTGATACTTCGATAAGTCATCCCTAGGGTTGAACAAAGATCCAATGGCTCCCTTTTTTATTGGCGCATCTTCCTCCATGAGTGCTTCAGCATGAACTTCTACGGGCTCCATGACTTCAATTTCCAAATCTGGACCGTTTGGAAAAATACGCGATTCCGCAATGTTTTCTATGGGCAAAGGCGTGGGGGAGGGTATTTCGTCAAGAAAATCAGCCTGGCCATCCTCTGGGGCTTCTAGTCCCATGTTTTCTTCCAAGCCGTCTATGGAATCTTCTTCTGCATCTTCTCGGTATGTTTCATCCTGCTCCAAGAGCAGGTCTTTCTCTTTACGCCATGTTTGAGGTGCCATTTTAAAGAGCCAAACGGCATGTATCGCCGCTAAACTGATCCAAGCCAACCATGTGCCCGTTGTTCCGAGTAACGTAACAGCCCAGAAATGAAGTGCATGCCCGAGGTTTCCGACCCAAGCATCTGAAAGTATCCATGGGAGCATACCTGTAAGGATGGACAACATGAAGGTCCACAATAGAATACGTCGAAACCAAGTGGCCGCTTTAAAAGAGAAACCTAACCCCCATTTAGCCCCTAAAAGGATAAACCAACCCAAAGGCAAAACAAATGTCCAGCCAAAACTTTTCACCGTAAGCAGGAATCCAATGCCAGCCCCGAGTTTGCCAAAGGCATTTTGAATGTTTACATTGGGATCAAACAATATATCCGAGAAGCTTCCTTCAAAAGCGCTGTAATCTGCCCTCCAAGCGTAGAGGGATGACACACTAGCAAATAGGCTAAAACCGGCCAAGAATAATAGCAAAATGCCAAAGACGGCATGCAGCGATTTATTCGTTTGCAGATCTTGCCAGAAGGCACGTAGACCCGTAAGAAACGCCGAGGAGGTAGATGCTTTCGCCTTTTTTGCCATGAGAGGATGTACCTAAGTCTCAAAGGTAGGCCAATTCTTACCTTTGCCTCATATGCTACAACTCATCACCGCAATGTCAGAACTTGGAGCCGGAACGCGTGGTTCAAGTTTGGGATACGCAGCCATCCGTGGCGCGTCCTTCCGTGTACAGCCAAAATTCTTCCGAAGTTTAGCTCCGCGGAAGGTGCAAACCAACAATGCGCTTTTGTACAGACATCCCGAATCTCCCTATGGTAAAAGGATTCGTGGTATCGTTCGTATGTATCGGCGCATTTCAGCTGTTGTAGCAGAAACCTTAGATGATGGACAATTTCCCATTGTCATCAGTGGAGACCATTCGAATGCCGGAGGGACGATTGCAGGAATAAAACAAGCTTACCCCGTCGGAAGACTGGGTGTGGTATGGATTGATGCTCATGCAGATCTTCACTCACCCTTTACTTCCCCGTCAGGCAATATGCATGGAATGCCCCTTGCCACGGCTATTGGCGAAGACAATGTTGACTGTAAAATCAATGACCCAAGTCCTATCACCTTGGAGGCATGGCAGAAAATTAAAGGGCACCCACAAAGAGTTCAGCCATCAGATGTAGCCTTCATTGGATTGCGCTCTACAGAATCGCCAGAAGATCATTTGATTTCAAAGCATAAGATGGCGGTCCACAAGGTGGAGGCTGTTCGTGAAAAAGGGATTGTACACATTGTAGCGTCCGTCATGAAACAGTTGCACCAATGTGATATGGTCTATGTTTCCTTTGATGTGGATTGCATGGACCCCAGCATTTCGGAAGGAACAGGCACGCCGGTCCCAGGCGGTTTTACCCAAGAGGAGGCCAAAGCGTTACTTGAGCTCTTTGCAGACCATCCCAAAGTGATGTGTATGGAGTTTACGGAAATCAACCCTTTGCTAGACAAAGGCGGCAACGCCATGGGCGAAGTAGCTTTTTCACTGCTTCAGAGCACCGTTTTTAGACTACAAGAACGCCTCGGACTAAGAGGTTCATTTTAATAAAATATGCAAAGTGCGATAGTTTCCACCGTTGTGGATATTGTGAATGATCTTTTCGGCATTCAAGAGACCCATGTAGATCTCCAAGAAACGCGAAAGGAGTTTAAAGGAGATTTAACCTTGGTTGTTTTTCCGTATCTCAGGGCAAGTAAGAAATCACCTGAAGCTACGGCCAGCGCTATTGGTGATGCCTTAGTGGAAAGACATCAGGATGTAATAGGTTACAATGTGGTGAAAGGATTTTTAAATATTGTCCTATCGGACCATCCTGTTCAAGTTGCTTTTGATCAAATGACCTTGGATCCAAATTGGGGCATTCAACCGCTCAACGACCATTTGCCGGCTGCGATGGTGGAGTATTCTTCCCCTAATACAAACAAACCGCTGCACTTGGGGCATATTCGAAACAATTTATTGGGTTATTCCGTCGCGCAGCTCATTAAGGCGACCGGTAAGCCGGTTGTACAGGTGCAAATCATTAATGATCGTGGTGTCCATATTTGTAAGAGCATGGTTGCCTGGAAGCGCTTTGCCGAAGGTGAAACACCTGAGCACACAGGGATCAAAGGAGACCACCTTGTTGGGAAATATTACGTACGTTTTGATCAACAGCTCAAAGCAGAGGTAAAGGATCTAGTAGCTGCGGGCGTAGCAGAAGACGAGGCCGTGAAATCAGCCCCTTGCATGATTGAAGTTCAACAAATGCTTAAAGACTGGGAGGCGGGAGACCCAGCCACCCTTGCGTTGTGGACTAAGATGAATACATGGGTATATGAAGGGTTTAATACCACCTATTCACGTCTTGGCGTCCAGTTTGATAAGAACTATTATGAGTCCGACACCTATCTATTAGGGAAGCAAGACATTGAATCTGGCTTAGGCAAAGGGATTTTTTATCGACGCGAGGATGGATCCGTTTGGATTGATTTAACAGCAGAGGGTTTAGATGAGAAATTGGTCTTGCGTCAGGACGGCACCAGTGTCTATATGACGCAAGATATTGGCACCGCTATTCAGCGATTCAAGGATTTTAAATTGGATTCGCTTACCTATGTGGTAGGCAATGAGCAAGATTATCATTTCAAAGTGCTCTTTCTCATTCTAAAGCGTTTGGGCTATACTTGGGCAGATAAGCTGAGCCATCTATCCTATGGCATGGTAGACCTTCCGTCAGGCAGAATGAAGTCACGAGAAGGAACGGTAGTGGATGCGGATGATCTCCTAGATGAGATGGAAAACGCAGCCAAAACGGTTTCGGAAGAATTGGGCAAGGTAGAAGGCTTAAGTGAAAAGGAGCGCACAACACTGTATACCACGATTGGCCACGGGGCATTGAAGTATTTCATTTTAAAAGTTGACCCAAAGAAGCGTATGGTCTTTAATCCTGAAGAGTCTATTGACTTTAACGGAAACACCGGCCCTTTTTTGCAATACACCCATGCGCGTATTTGCTCCATCCTTAAAAAAGCTAAATATCTTAAGGATTGGACGTGGGATCATGTAACCCTTTCTTCAAAGGAGCGTGAGGTAATCAAGTTATTGGCAAAATTCCCTTCAACAGTCCAACACGCTGCACAGGAGCAAAACCCTAGCGAAGTGGCGTCCTATCTTTACGACTTGGCCAAATCGTATAATGGATTCTATCAAGTTCATTCGGTCATAAATGCAGAAACGCCGCATATTGCGGCGTTTCGAGCATCATTGTCCACTCAGGTGGCGGGTGTATTGTCGCGTGGTCTTCTTTTGTTAGGAATAGAAGCGCCAAAACAAATGTGATTACATGCCTTTGGTTATGCGCTTAGGAACGCCATCCTTATGGAGGAGGATAGATAATGTTTTGTAGCGTAGGAAGGCTTGAGATACGTAGATGTACCCGCTGCGGTATGGGTTTTCGCGATCACCCCAAGAGTTCTTTACGATGTAGTAAATAGCCCCTGTTTGGTCTGCTGCTTTCCCTACAATCTGCATCCCATGGTCATCGGTGGTTTCGTAATTGTCGTAGGCTAATTGACGCATTTCTTGGGTGATCACTTTTTCTTCATGTGGTCCTGTATATACCTCACTGCGCTCCGCATCACTCATGTCTTTCCAATCCTTTTCAGGAACAATAGCCACGCCATTTTTAAGTGAGAAACCCTTTTCAGATACATCAGTGGCCCATGCAATCGAATAACCCTCCTCTAAGGCATAGTCAATTGTGGCCATCATCTCATCGAGTTGCACATTGTACGAAAGGCCCCAAGTCCAATTGTCCGGCACTTCAATGGCAAACCAAGAATTGAAAGGCTTGTGGGTATAGGAAGTTAGCTGAACATAGTCATCTGCGTTGATGCCTAGATACTGGTCTGCAAACGTTCTGGGTGTGTACGTTTTACCTTCAAATTTAAACATGCTAGGTTCAGCGCCTAAGTAGGCATCCAAAAGGCCGGTAAACCCTGCCTTCCACGCTGTGGTGAGCGTCCCAGAGTTTTTATTCACGACAGCCTCCACGACGCCTTTCAAGGCAGCCTCCATCTCATCATGGTTGTTATAGTCAATGCCATAATTTAATCCAGCATATACTTCCTGTGGGACGGCTCCATAGTGTTTGATCACATAGAGCATGTCTGGCATGGCGCCTCCTTGCGCAAAATTCAGATAACCATGCAAACGCACATAGCGATCCGCCTTGTCTTGATACACTTTCCGAACCGTATACATTTCAGAAAGATCCATGGGCTTTTTACCCATACGTATGAGTTCAGACTCTAAGAATCCTGTGGTGGAATAACTCCAACAGGTCCCTGTAGAACCTTGGTTTTTAACAGGAGTGGCCTCTAGATCTACCAGTGTTTTAAATGTAAAAGCGCCAGCTTCTACTGCACCGTTTCCTGAAACCTTGTTAATGAGGTTTACCTGAGCACCTGCACTCAGGGTTATGCCTACTAAAAGGCTAAGTGAAAGAATTGATTTCATGGATTGTTATTTGAGAGGTTTAATGTTGAGGGGGATAGGCCACAGGGGCATCTTTGAGTCCTTGGCTATAGTCGTAAAAGCCTCGACCGGATTTAACGCCCAAATCGCCTGCCGTAACCAAATGAACTAAGAGTGCATTGGGTGCATATTTAGGTTGACCAAAACCTTCATGCAGCACTTTTAAGATACTAAGGCACACATCCAGGCCAATGAAATCAGCCAATTGCAACGGACCCATAGGGTGGGCCATGCCCAATTTCATGATGCCATCAATTTCTGCCACGCCAGCTACGCCGGTTTGAAGCGCTTCAATGGCTTCGTTTATCATGGGCATTAAAATTCTATTGGCCACAAATCCTGGGTAGTCCTGGCATGCGATGGGGGTCTTACCCAAATCTTTTGACATGTGTATAGCGGCCTCAGCTGTAGCGTCTGAGGTCTTATACCCGCGAATGATTTCTACCAACTTCATGACCGGAACTGGGTTCATGAAGTGCATCCCAATCACTTTTTCAGGTCGCTGCGTCACCGCAGCTATTTTCCCGATTGAAATGGACGAGGTATTACTCGCTAAAATGGTCTTGGCTGGCGCTAAAGCATCCAAATCCTTAAAGATCTTAAGCTTCAAATCTTCACGTTCCGTAGCCGCTTCTACGACAAGATCAGCCCTAACAACAGCCTCTTTGAGTGACGAATATAGGTTTATGCGACTAAGCGCTATGGATGCTTCTTCCGCGGTCATAAGGCCTTTGCTTACCTGCCGGTCCATGTTCTTCTCAATGGTATTCAATGCCTTCTCTAAAGCAGGCTGGGAGATATCGAATAAGGCTACCTGGTATCCACTTTGAGCAAACACATGCGCGATTCCATTCCCCATGGTTCCGGCGCCTAAAACAGTCACGTTTTTCATACCCCGAAAGATAGGGCAGCAATCACTTCCCGCGCCCTTGCAGAATGGTCCACACCGTATAAATACCCACTTTAATGTCATTAAAGAAAGACATGTTCTCAATATAGACCAAGTCATACTCCATTCTGGCGACCATTTCTTCCACGGTACTCGCGTAGCCAAAACGCACCATTCCCCAGCTCGTAATGCCAGGTTGAACTTTATATATATGTCGATATTGGGGGGCCTTCTCAAGTATTTGCTCAGCATAAAAAGCACGTTCAGGACGCGGCCCTACTAGGCTCATATCTCCGGTGAGTACATTCCAGAATTGGGGCAATTCATCTAATCGGTATTTGCGTAATATTCGTCCTATGGATGTAATGCGCGGATCATCGTCCTTACTCAATTGGGGACCTGACGTTTCTGCAGACACCTTCATAGACCTAAACTTTAGGATATGAAAGATCTTTCCATGTTTACCCAGCCGTTCTTGCCGATATAAGGCTTTTCCGCCATCCATCTGGACTCTGATCGCCACAAGCAAAAGCAAAGGGAAAAGGGTTGTTAAGGCGAGCAAACTAATCAAAATATCCGCTACTCTTTTTGTGTTTCGTTGCCATGGATCCATGGGTTCCAAATGCCACTCTATTAAGGGGACCCCATGCTCGTCAATACCCACCATTCCAGATAAGATGCCATAAGTGTCCGGTAGCATAAAAATGCGAACACCTAGCATCTCTAAATCTAAAATAACGGAAGTTAATTGGGTGTGTTCATTGGAAGGCAAGGCAACAACTACATCCTCGATGTGAAGCGTTTTAATCCAATGCACTAATTGGTGAAGATCCCCTAGCAAGGGTAAATTGTCTATGGCGCCTTCTTCCTTTCTAGCTGAAACAGAAATCCAACCTGTCAATAGCTCACCTGATTCACGGGCATGTCGCCTTAGCGCAGGAAGGTGGGCCTCGAGTGTCTGATAATCCCCAACGAGGAGCGTGGGAAAGGTGAACTTCTTTTGTTTAATCCGATGACGAATAAGATAGCCAAAGAATATACGTCCAACGATGGTCCAACATAGCAAGCTTATAGAGAAGACTCCAGCACTTTTAAAATAGCTCTTGTACACATCGACAAAATCATCTAAAAGGAAGAAAATAAAATAGGAAATACAGAACACCATCCATACTTGTACTATTCTAGCCAGTTCCTTTAGCCGCGATTTCCTCAAAGGCTGTAGGTACAAGCCGACCATTCCTATGGTCCCCACCCATAGCAAGGCGGTCAGTAGTGCGCCTATTTGATAGAAGGCGTCCCAGTCCATTTCTGCCAAACCAAAACGAGCTGGCTCAATAATGGTTTTTCTGTAGGCGTACAATAAAGTGTAGGCCATCCACGCGCCTAATCCATCCCACAATAAGTAACGTATTCGCCACCCATGTGCCTTTTTTCGCAATCGTACACTTCTTGGACTCATGGGCGGTAGACCAATCGAACATTGTCTACCATCAGGGTATCCAATTTTCCATTGCCATTTTTAATTGTTCCGAGATATATCCGAAAATCTGAGGCATCGGGTACACCTGACACCTCCGTCACGAGGTTGACATAGGCATGGTTCCATTCTTTAGTTGGATTGAGTGTAGCAGTAGGCATTTGTAAAATTTGACCCGGTCTATACGCTACAACGCCGACACTAATTGGAACAGAGCAACGGTAATCCAGTTCAACATACACATTTGCACTTAGTTTAGGAAGGTCATAGCGGTCAAGGCTGTGTACTTCAAAACGGCTAATGCCGGTATCTAGTATGGCCATTCCACTATATGCGTTGTCTTCCCCAGCCGGCGCAGGGAACTTTTCACCTAATTGTGACACTAAAATCCAGCTTGTATCACTTTGTGATGTAGGCACTAACCGTTGTCCAACCAATTCGAAGTTTTCAAGATTTTCTACAATAAGATTACCACCAAGGCCATCAAAATCATAAGACAAGACATGGGTTTGGCCACCACTTGGCAGAGTAGTTGTCTTGCCTGCGCTGAGGGTAGTTGTTGTGGTATACGCAGTATAAAAAGGGTATATCCCTCTAAAACTTGAAATGCCATTAATATTTATACCTGGATACAGGACGATTTCTGCTGGACCATCTGCTTCGATTAAAACGGGAATATGGAACGGGAGGTGATGTGCCCCTAGGTTCACACCATTCACTTCTACCCAAGCTGTCGTAATCTTAGAACTCGTATTCCCATAGGGTGCGTTAAGTTCTGGCGCAAGTTGCAATGCATCAACGCGGAGAAATGCCGGCGCTGTTCCACTGTTTTGATCACAGCCAGAAACCCCTATAACGAAGAGCATTGAAAACAAGCCTAAAGCTCCCTTGAAATATGGACGTAAAAAATCCTGCATAGAACAAAGGTAGAGCAGCAGACGCATTGTAATTTGCAGACCTACATGGGAAGCGATACAACAAGACATCAAGGACAACGTTTACAGTTACTTATTCAACTAAGAGCGCGAGGAATTCAGAATGAATCTGTCCTAGAAGCGATGGGAAAAGTCCCTAGACATCTATTCTTGGATAGTTCGTTTGAACAGTATGCCTATAGGGATGCGGCGTTCCCTATTAGAGCCCACCAGACGATTTCTCAACCCTATACGGTGGCTTTTCAAACAGAAGCCTTACAAGTGGGCCCTGGTGCAAAAATCTTGGAGATCGGAACCGGTTCAGGTTACCAAGCTGCAGTATTAGCTCAAATGGGCTACAAAGTATTTACGATTGAACGTCAAAAGGAGTTGTTCGATTTTTCAAAAGGAATTCTAGAGACCTTAGGATTACGGGTGACGCAAAAATTTGGCGATGGATTTAAGGGAATGCCTGCCTATGCTCCGTTTGACGGAATCATCGTAACAGCTGCAGCCCCTATATTGCCTGAGGCACTTTTGACGCAATTAAAGCCAGGAGGGAGGCTCATTGTTCCCGTTGGCGATGTCGAGGAAGATCAAGTGATGCATGCGGTTTGGACGGACAAGGAAGGGCATAGAAAAGAAGAAACCCTTGGGCAATTCAGATTTGTCCCCATGCTCAAAGACGTGGACACAGGACGTTAAAGTTCCCTTTGCGTATCCCGATCAATATCCCGTTCTTTTATCGCAGCACGTTTATCATGCAATTTCTTTCCTTTTGCCAGGGCGATCTCTAGCTTTGCCCATCCCTTAGGACTAAAAAAGAGTTTTAAAGGGACAATGGTCGTCCCTACATCTTTCATGGCCTTTTGAATCTTGGCCAATTCATTCTTTTTAAGCAATAATTTTCTCTCACGGTAGGGCATGTGGTTGCTATAGGTGCCGAGACGAAACTCTGCAATATGTAGATTTTTAATCCACAATTCACCCGATTCATTGAGATAACAATAACTATCAGACAGATTTGCCTTTCCCTCTCGAAGGGATTTAACCTCTGTCCCAAACAATTGCATACCAGCCGTGAAGAAGTCTTCAAGGTGGTAGGAAAATCTAGCCTGTCTATTTTGAATCGTAGGGTTCACAGCGCAAATCTAACCCTACTTTTGTGGACATATGCTGTACAATGCCCTGTTACGTCCATTGCTATTCACGCTTCCTGCGGAAAGAGCCCATGATCTTACGCTCAACCAACTTCGTTTGATGCAGCAAACTTCTGCAGGTAGGATGCTTTTGCGTAGCATTGTGGGAAGTGTACAGGATGCCCCCGTCCAAGCCATGGGACTCACTTTCCGCCACCCAGTGGGTCTTGCTGCGGGTTTAGATAAAAATGCAGAGGCCGTTCGCGGATTTTTCAGCTTAGGGTTTAGTCATGTGGAGGTGGGAACACTCACTCCGCGCCCTCAGTCTGGAAATCCGATACCCCGTTTGTTTCGCTTGCCTTTGGACCAAGCCATCATTAATCGGATGGGGTTCAATAACCGAGGCGCAGAAGAAGCGGCTCGACGTCTGTCAAAACGAGATCCTGCCTGGGGCATCGTGGGCGGAAATGTGGGAAAGAACAAAGACACCCCAAACGAACGCGCCGAAGAGGATTATATCCTGGCTATACAAGCACTGGCCGGCACGGTGGATTATTACACCGTCAATATTTCCTCCCCGAACACCCCCGGACTGCGTGATCTTCAGCATGAAGTCGCACTTAAGTCGCTGCTTGAGTCCGTGGCTTCGGAGAACAAACGGTTACATGGCATCCCGCTTGCCGTCAAAATCGCCCCAGACTTGACCCAAGAAGAAGTGCAAAGCATGGCACGAATGGCGGCTACTTGTGGATTTCAAGGAATTATAGCCACGAACACCACCATAGATCGCGCCGGATTAATTGCAAGTCCTTCGTATGTTTCCTCCATCGGAGCGGGCGGGCTCTCGGGCCGGCCCTTGACTCATAAGAGTACCCAAGTGATTGAGTGGGTCCGAGAAGCCGTGGGAGATAGCCTTTCCGTCGTAGGAGTTGGGGGTGTTTTTACGGCCCAAGACGTCATAGATAAGCGGAATGCGGGAGCAGACCTCATTCAAGTATATACCGGGTTTGTGTATCAAGGCCCGGGCCTGATCGGATCAATACAATCAGCATGGAAGAACGATTAGTATGGGTAGAGTGCCCAAGGGATGCCATGCAAGGCTACCCTCAACCTTTTGACACAGAGGCTAAGGTCACCTACCTACGACATCTTATGGATGTCGGTTTTGACACCATTGACATTGGCAGTTTCGTTTCCCCCCAAGCCATACCCCAGATGGCGGACACAGGTGCTGTGTTGGAAGCGTTGGCTCCCTTTAAAGGCTCCAATCGTTTTTTAGTTATTGCAGCAAATCCACACGGCATGAAAGTCGCGGCCGCTAATCCTCACGTTGATATCGTGGGATATCCCTTTTCGGCTTCGGATACGTTTCAACAACGGAATACGCGCAGAAGTCAGGCTCAAGCTATGGAAGAGCTGAAGGAGCATGCCAACCTTCTGAAAGAGTCCGGAAAATCCCTTGTGGTGTACATCAGTATGGCTTTTGGGAATCCCTATGATGAACCATACTCTGTGCAAAATGTAGCCGAATGGGTCCAAAAGGTTCAAGAAGCCGTTTCTCCTGAAGCAATTTCCTTAAGTGACACCGTGGCGATGGCGACCCCTGAGCACATCACCCAGCTGGTGGAGGCTTGCCAAAGGATGAGTCCTCGATCCCAATTGGGGCTGCATCTACATGTTCCCTCGGGCTACACCTTGCGTTCCGGACTGGTTCAAGCTGGCTGGACAAGCGGAGTTCGTAGATTCGATTCGGCCTTGTTAGGATTTGGAGGTTGCCCGATGGCTCAAGATGAAATGTCCGGAAACCTGCCCTCGGAAAGCTTGTTAACTTTTGCCCTTTCAAGGCGTATCACTACCAGCGTCAATCCCTTAGCTCTTGAAGCAGCCCATAATGCGGCAAGAAGACTTTTTCTTTAAATTTGCTCTGTACTTGCGTGCCCACTCGGGGCTTAAAAGGGAAACCGGTGTAATTCCGGTGCTGTACCCGCAGCTGTAACCTGCTTGACGACTTTTTGAAATGATGCCACTGGGAAACTGGGAAGGCCAAAAAGTTGCAGGAAGCCAGAATACCTGCCTTGAACCATAACCCCGTCAGTGTCGGGCCTAGCGCTGAAGTAATATGAAAACACGTCCTCATTGGGTCCTCGCAGGACTCTTTTTTGGTGCTTGGTCAGGATATGCCCAAAGTGCCGACAGTACGCTCCAGCTTTCCACGGTTCCTGTTTGGAGCCAAGCCCCGGCGGCCAATGTGTCCGTTCAGCAGGCAAGCGCCCATGCGCTGTGGGCGAGTGGCGCGGACATCCGCATGACCTCCCCGGGTTCTTCTTTACTCCTAAGTCGAGACGGGTATCCCAGCGCCTACGTTCAAGGGAGTTGGGAAGGTCTTCCCTTTTTAACCCCTGATCTCGGTGTTGCCGATTTCTCTTTGATGCCTCAATGGGGTCAGCAGACACAATGGGGATCCACGATGGCTTCACAGTATCAGAGCGGACAAGCCCTGGGTGAACTATTGGACATTCGGGGTCAGAAAGTCGATGTATTAGAGCTGAAAGGCAGCTCACTCAAGCAAGCTGGCATAGGAGGCATCTGGACTATTCCAGGTTCCAGTCAATCGGAGATGCGCGTAGGTGGTGGAACAGAAGCTTGGAAAAATGATTATCGCTATGGGGCCGAGGGCCTACGGCGACAAGGGGCAGATGGCAGTCGTCACGAGTTATTCATGACGCACAAACGAAATTATACGGGAGGACGATGGAGCAGAGGCGGAACGGGCTATGTGGTGTCTGCTGATCGCGGCTTGCCGAAGTTGTACGAAATAGACCTGCCAGAGCGTCAGCAGGATCTTCGTGCGCAAATCAGCCAGTATCAATCGTATTCCTTTGATAATCTGCAGTTTAGAACGGAGCAAGTCATCTGGAGCCAAAACCAAACCTACGATGGTCCTTGGTATTCAGATACCAACAACAGCCAAGGGGCCTATATGCGCGTTTATACGGGGACTCACTGGAAGAAATGGAAGTTCCTCAGTGAAGAAACTCTGGGCTTTAACCGCATGAATGGCGTTTTCAAGCCCGATGTTACCATCGACTACGTTACGCTCCACGTTATGGTAGAATCTCCCATGACAAAAGCTGGAAAGTTTACGCTTGGAGGTAAATGGGCTACATGGGACACCAAAAAGAGCCCACTTTCCCCGCACCTAGCGTGGGAAAAGAAAGGAGCTACATGGTCATTAGAAGGCCATGTTCGTCAGATGTTTCGCTTTCCTACCATGAACGATTTGTTCTGGACGGGCTTCGGGAACCCGGATCTACACCCTGAGCATGGTTGGGAGGTCCAATTCGGAGGCATGAAAACTTTCTCCAAATTGCATTTATCAGGGAGCGTTTTCAGAACCGACTTGAAAGATGCCATCGTTTGGATGCCCGATGCATTTGATAATTGGCGCCCAGTAAATCAAAGTTCGTGGAATCGTCAGGGGGCTAAATTTTCTGGCAGTTTTAACGGTTGGGAGAAGTGGTCGATGAACGGACATATTCGGTACGCACATGTCACCAATGAGGATGGGAACCGAGCGCCGTATGTGGCACCATGGTTGGGAAATGCTTCGGCTATCTATAGAATGCTCAAGGGAGCGTTGAGTGCTTCATGGACAGGTCAATCCGCTGCCCCGCTATATTGGGTGACATACGGCCCTACATACTTCTTGCCGGCTCAATCCTCTGTGGGTATCCAATATGCGCATCAAATTGCAGGTGGCGTGGAAGCGGAGATTCGAATCGAAAACCTCTTCAACCAAAAACTGATATTCCAAGAGAGTTATCCGATGCCAGGCAGGCATCTCCTCACCACGCTTCGTTATAAACTATAATGCAAAGAGCCGGGCAGATGCCCGGCTCTTATGTTTAAAATCAGCACGAATTTGCTTTTTCAGGCAATGCCTAGAACGCTGCGCTTCGCGAAAGCCCATTGAAGTAACCCACCGTAGACAAGCGTGCTAGCTGTCGCCGATACGAAGAAGGGAATGGCTTCCATATAGGCCGTCAACAAGCCCGATGCCGTTTGCGGCAAAGCGGGATTTCCGTACCAAAAGCCCACATTGGATAGGGCAAAAAAGAAAAGGTTGGCGACCACAGCGTGTCCTGCACCTACCATACCATCCATTTGACGGGCTTTCTGTCCCCAGATGACCATAGCCAAGTGGCCTGCGTACACCCACACCATCCCGGGATAGCCCCATACAAAGCTTTCGGAGAGATTAGCGTATATGACGTTGTTCAAAATCAAATCGCTCGCAAAAAGTAGGGCCAAGGGTAGGAGCCACGCCGCGGGACGACCTTTGCTCCAGAAACCACCTACCAGTGCCACTGCACCGATCGCCGTGAAGTTGGGGAAGTGGGGGAGAAAGCGTGTAAGGAGGGCCAAACAGAGTAGGCCAGCCGTGGCTATAAAAGGGGAAGTGCTACGCATGATTATAATCGTTTAAAAATGTAAATGACAAACAATAATAGTATCCCTGCAAGGATCATTTTTAGGCTGTTTCCATAATGCACGGAATGAACTTTGGCATCTTTTCGATAACTCCAAAAAAGGAATACCAAGAAGGTAAGCGTAAATAGTCCAGCGAATATCCAGTGACCTGTGGTTATGTTTTCCAAGGGATGTAATTTGTAGCAAAAATAAGAGCCATGCAGGAACAAATTGCCGCCGTAACCAAATTCCATGAAGTTTATCGTATTCCTTATGCGAAAACCCCCACTGTTGACATTTCTTCTTCCCTCATTTCTCTTCGTCATCGACTGATGGAAGAAGAGAATGAAGAATACCTACAAGCCGCTATGGCAGGGGATTTAGTGGAGGTCGCCGATGCACTTGGTGACATGCTTTATATCCTCTGCGGAACCATGATCACGCATGGCATGCAAGGAAAAATGGCCTCCGTATTTAACGAGATTCAAAGAAGTAACATGAGTAAACTAGATGAAAATGGCGCACCTATTTATCGTGAAGATGGCAAAGTAATGAAAGGACCTAACTACTTTAAACCGAATATTGGCGCCATTCTAGCCGGCGGAGAAGAGGCGTTACCGGAGAATCCTGGTAAATGATTTCCTTCTAAGGGCGCGGCAACATCGCCTGTCGGGGATTTCTGAAAAAGCGCGGATACTAATTTCCCATGGGCAAAGTCCAACACGATGGCCGCACATGCTATGTGGGAGGTTCTTGTAGGATCCGTTTGAAGCAATGCCTGGGCGTTCCCCGATACCGTTAACTGTTTTGCCCCTTCATTATGTAAAAACCCATGCAGTGTGTTGCCTGACATTTCATCATAACGGAGCGAGTCAACAGGCTTTGAAAGATGAACTTCACCAACGCCATAGATGGAATCTAATCCGCTAGGATGCTGCTGAAACCACCTTAAAGTATCTGAACACAATAGGTAATCCGATGTCCAAATACGTGGACTGCCATAGAAATAGAATACCGAGTCAGCTTGAAGCCATTCGACATACGCAGAAGTACTAGAGACACCTTTAGCAAAGGTTTTCACAGCCCCCTTTGCTATGGCCATAAACGCATCTTTATAAATGTAGGTGCCATGTATTTCGAGACTATCATTGGACCAGTCTGCCCATTTCGCAGGAGTGCTCCCCCCAAAAAGTTCCGTCTCACCTTCCCTGCGATAGAGACTGTCTGCTGTGAATTGAATCGTTGAATCTTTCCCTTTAACCTCTCCTGCAAAGGCACTTTGTTGCAGGTCTTTACTTGACCATAGGTATGCCCTTTCAAAAGAAATATGTCCAGATTGTTGATCTTCTGTTCTTCCTGTTCTGTTGTAGGCCATGCCGCCTTTAGGGACAAGATACCGGCGCTCTTTAGGCCATTGCTCTAGCTTGGGGCATTCTAAAACATATTCTTCCGTCACAGCATGTACGTTCCCCTCAAAGATGAAATGTTCTTCGTTTGACATATAACGGCCTGACTGACAAGTTAAATCACCATCCGTTGTGCGTACCTCTCCACCTTGTTGAAAAACACCCATACCTGATTCGGTGTCAAAGCGCAAACTGGGCGTTCGAAGCGTTTGTCCTTCATGAACCAGGATGACATTGCCACGTAAAAAGGTAAGGCCTTCTTTGTAGTCTAAGGTTTGTGATTGAATTACAACGCCTGCATTTCCTTTATAACGAATGGAACCATAGGCGAGAAAGCGATCTTCGCGTTTCCACCAATGTGCTGAATCGCAATAAAAAATACCCTCCTTGTTTTTTAGCGCTACATCACCTTTGAGAACAGTCAAAGGCCCTTGACTCGTCCTCTTCACGGTTACGGTAGATGAACGGAGAATATCAACACGTTGTCCAGGTCGCAGTTGCGCGTGCGCAAGCAAACTCGTTAGACAGAGTAGAATGGCCCATAGCCTTCTCATGCACGCCAAAGCGTTTGTTCTCTATCCGGTCCCACAGAAATAAGAACGACAGGTACGCCTGTTTCTTGTTCAATGAACTTCGTATAAGCTTCTAGTGCTGCTGGAATTTTCGTCACATCGTGTATTCCCGTTAAATCTTCATCCCATCCAGGCATGGTCGTATAACAAGGATCGAGTAAATCTGCTTCAAGGCTATAAGGAAGGTGTGTGATCTTCTCTCCACGGTACATATACGCCGTGCAAACTTCTAGATTTTTAAGACCAGACAGGACGTCGGCCTTCATCATCATCAGCTGTGTCACACCGTTCACCTCAACGGCATAGCGCAATGCGGGAAGATCCAGCCATCCGGTGCGTCTCGGCCTGCCCGTAGTACTTCCATATTCATGTCCTTTATCCCGAATCTCTTGACCCAAATCATTGTCCAGTTCGGTAGGGAAAGGGCCGCTACCTACGCGGGTGCAATACGCTTTAAAAATCCCATACACTTCGCCGATTCTATTCGGCGCAACACCTAATCCAGTGCATGCGCCTGCTGCAGTCGTTGTGGAAGAGGTGACAAAAGGGTATGTGCCAAAATCAACATCAAGCAATGTGCCTTGGGCACCTTCTGCAAGAATTCGTTTTCCTGATTTATAGGCTTCTTGAATACTTATATCTGTATCGGCCAAAACCATCTTGCGAAGACGATCAATGGATCGCATCCATTCCATTTCAGCATCAGCAAGGTCAAAAGGTGGCTCATAGCTGCCTAAAAGATGCATGTGCTTATCCTTTAATGCCTGGTAACGCTCCATGAAGTCCGGAAGTTCAATATCTCCAATTCGAAGACCATTTCGACCTGTTTTATCCATGTAGGTTGGGCCAATCCCTTTTAAGGTAGATCCAATTTTATTCTTGCCTTTGGCTGCCTCTGACGCTGCATCTAGCAAGCGATGTGTGGGCAAGATTAGATGGGCCTTTCGAGAAATTTCCAGCCTGGATAAACAGTGGGGTTCAAGCGCAATAAGCTTATCGATTTCTTTACAAAAAATCACGGGATCGACCACCACACCATTTCCAATGATATTCAGTGCATTCGCGTGAAAAATCCCAGAGGGAATAGTGTGCAGCACATGTTTAATGCCATTGAATTCTAACGTATGTCCAGCATTGGGTCCTCCTTGAAATCGGGCTACAACATCATATTTGCGTGTCAACACATCCACGATTTTTCCTTTTCCTTCGTCGCCCCATTGAAGACCTAATAGAATATCCACTCCATTCTTGGCGGACAGCACTGCATTGCTCATTTGATTTTTGATTTTGCGTATATGTAGAGTTGGTGGCCCGTGACTTCAACGTCAAAAACCTCTTCAATACTCTGTTTTATGAGTTGAATACGTGGATCGCAGAATTCTTTTACCTCCCCATTGTCTAACATAATGACATGGTCATGCTGCCGGTTGTAGTAGGATTTTTCGTATTTCGCTTGATTTTGTCCAAACTGGTGCTTTCGCACAAGACTACATTGAAGCAGTAGCTCAATGGTGTTGTATAATGTCGCTCTTGAAACCCGATAATTCTTCCCTTTCATCGTGCCATAAAGAGACTCCACGTCAAAGTGGGACTCATATGCGTATATTTCATGGAGTATGGCGTAACGCTCGGGCGTTTTACGTTGCCCGTTTTTTTCTAAAAAGTCTGTAAAGGCTTGTTTGACTTGGTCAAACGAAGAAGCACTCATCGCCAGTTGTGGATCAAGCCACGAAGTTACAATTTTACACCCGTACCTTCGTTCTCATTCATGGGAAAACGACTTCTTTTTATCCTTATGGGGTTGTCAATAACCTTCATAACGCATGCCCAATCGCGTTCCGCCGTGAAGGCCTTTCAGAATGGTCTGCTGGCAATGCGAGAAATGCCCATGGCCAATCTAGATAAAGCAGAAAAACATTTAATAAAGGCTGTGAAGATCGCACCCGACTATGCCGCTGCATGGCTAGCGCTCGGTCAACTTTATGCCACTAGTTCGGATACTGTTGCCGCTTTTTACTCCTTCATTAAAGCAGCCGAATCGGGGAGTGCGCGCGCTGGCTATTTTAGCCTTGGTCGTCTCGCATTGTCTACCGGAGGATACCAAACCTCTCTAAAGGCGTGGGAGAGTTATCTAACGTTAGAACGCTTGCCTGATGCCCAAGTTGCCGATGCGAAGCGTTTACAAGCAAATGCCGCTTTTGGGTGCTTTCATCTACACCAACCTGTCAAAATACAGGGACCCTGGGGTATTCAAGGTGAGAATTTCGATGAAAATTATCCTGAATCCTATTTTTTTCCAAGTATATCCGGTGACCAACAAACACTTTATTTCACCGGTCGAAATTATCATAACTACCCAAGGGACGAAGACATCTATGCGGTAAGGGCGTCCTCAGACACCCTTTGGGGTTTGCCCATTCGTGTGCCGGGGTCTATCAATACAAGTCTGAATGAAGGGGCCGTATCGGTTCAAGGAGATGAGCAGCGAATGGCTTTTGCGGGTTGCGAAAGAGAGGATGGCTTTGGTTCTTGTGACATTTATCTAGCCGCGCATACTTTGTCGGGCTGGTCACAGGGAAAAAACATGGGGTCGGCCATCAATACGCCTCAGTGGGAAACCCAACCCTGTCTTTCGGCAGACGGACAATATCTCTTTTTTGTACGAGATGCAAAAAAAATGGGCAGCAATGCCAATATTTGGATGAGCCGTTGGGATGGACAAGATTGGAGTAAGGCCACTATTCTGCCATCCAATATCAATGGGGGTGGGAGTGAGTTCAGTCCTTTCCTTCATGCAGACGGGAAGACGCTCTATTTTGCTTCGGATAGCCATATTGGAATGGGAGGCTTGGATTTGTATAAATCTGTTTGGCAAGCGGATGGGACATGGTCAGATCCTGAAAACTTGGGGTACCCTATCAATGATTACACCGATAATTTTGGCCTAGTAGTTTCTCCAGATGGCCAGCATGGTTACGTATCAGGGGGACTACTCAATGCGCAAATCCGTCAAAAAGGGCATGGGGGCTTTCTACCAAGCATCTATGAATTTGGCCTCCCACACTCTGCACAACCCACCGCCGTCGTTTGGTTAGAAGTTTATGCGGTTGACGCTGAATCGAAAAAACCTGTCATAAACGCCACTTGGTCTATCTCGAGAGAAGGAAGGGACCAAGAGGTTTCAGGATATGGTCCAACATTTGAAACCAGCCTTCCTCTGAAAACCGTTATGGCCTTCAGCGTCCAGGCACCCACCTTCAATTTTGAAAGCTATCGACTGATCACCAATGCAAGAACTTCGCAAGTTCAGCGAGATACCATCTTTATGCACCAAACAAAAGTGGGGGATGCCTTTAGGTTAAATAATCTACTCTTTGCTTTTGATGCGGCGGACTTACTGCCTGATTCTTGGCTCGAGATATACCGTGTAGCCGATTGGCTTCAGGAGAATCCGGGCCTTTTGATTCAAATAGAAGGACATACGGACAATGAAGGCAGCGCTGCATACAATCAAGGATTGAGCGAGAAGCGCTCTGCTTCAGTGCGCAATGCACTTGTAGACGCCGGAATTGATTTTACGCGTATGCACGTAAAAGGATTGGGCGCAACAAAGCCCATTGCAACCAACCAAGACGAGGAAGGCCGAGCGTTAAATAGACGAACAGAGATTAAGATTCTTTCGACCAACGGGCGCTAAGCCAATCGGCTAATCGCGCTTCTGTTGGATTTTCACCTGGAGTATAGAACGTCATGGATTTGATCGCTTCAGGCATGTAATCTTGGTCCACAAAATTTCCTGGAAAATCATGTGGATACTGGTACGCCTTGCCATAACCCAAATCCTTCATGGTTTTTGTAGGTGCATTTCTTAGGTGCAAGGGAACAGGGAGGTCCCCCGTGTCTTCCACCGTCTTCAAAGCTGCGTTGATGGCTAAATAGGATTTGTTGGACTTTGGGCTGCACGCTAGGTAGATGGCACATTCGCTTAACGGAATTCGTCCTTCCGGCATTCCAAGGCGCTCAACCGCTTGAAAACAGGCGGTCGCCACCCCTAACGCTTGAGGATTGGCTAACCCGATGTCTTCTGCTGCTGCGATCAACAATCGACGCGCGATGAAGGTGGGACTTTCACCCCCTGCTATCATCCGGGCGAGCCAGTAGACCGTAGCTTGCGGGTCACTTCCTCGAATGGATTTGATCATAGCCGAGGCAATATCATAGTGCTGATCACCCGCGCGGTCATAACGCGGTGCCAGTTTTGGTGCGTGGTGGCCAATAAAGGCAGCATCTAATGACGTGACTTTTTCAGTTTTTGCTACCAAGCATAAGCTCTCAAGCGTATTAAGAAATCGACGCGCATCCCCGCCTGAAAAGGTATAAACAGCAGAGAGATCTACGGACTTTACATTCGTTGATTGCAGAAACTGATCATCTTTTAATGCCTTCAATCCCAGCTTAATAAGAGAATCTTCTTCAAGCGTTTGTAAAACAAAAAGCTGACATCGAGAAAGGAGGGCGGCATTGACCTCAAAGCTGGGATTTTCTGTCGTTGCGCCAATCAATGTAATGATACCTTTCTCAACGGCCGCAAGGAGCGCATCCTGCTGGGATTTGCTAAAACGGTGTATTTCGTCAATGAAAAGCACACGACCCTTGGGATGAAACATCCGCTCTTTTTCTGCGCGTTGGATTTCATCACGTACATCCTTTACGCCACTAGAAATAGCACTCATGGCAGTAAAGGGCATATTGACTTGCTCAGCGAGCAGCTGAGCCAAGGTTGTTTTCCCTACGCCAGGTGGCCCCCAAAAGAGGAGGGAAGGCAGGCGTTTTTGGTCTAGCGCGGGCTGTAAAGCGCCTTTAGGCCCAACAACGTGAGACTGACCCACATAGCCCTCTAGGGACTTAGGTCTCATACGTTCAGCAAGTGGGGCATAGCTCATCCTCGTGAAGATACGCTGATACGCAGAGGGCTGCCAACCTCGTTTTTAGATAATATTCCCGCTTCTCCCATGCCAAACAAGGCAAAATCATATTTGACGGGATCGAGGGAATCAAATTCTCTCAGTGCTAAATCTAAATCCCGCACAGCACGCTGATCATTGGCACCGCGTGTTAATAAACCTAAGGAACGGGCCACGTTTCCACTGTGCACATCTAAAGGACACGAAAGCTGCTTGGGGTCAATGTTGTGCCAAAGACCAAAATCCACCCCTTTGTCAGAAGAACGCACCATCCAGCGCAAGAATAGATGAAGTCGTTTAGCTGCACTTCCTTGCGACGGAGAAGCTAAGTGCTTTGAACTTCGTGTATCTAGCCAAAAGCTTGCAAAGGATTGCCTAAAACGGTCAATCGCCAAATGAAGGTCTGGCTCATTTGCGCGCGGTAAGAATGCCCCTTCCATTGTCGAGTGTTCTCTGTACCAGAGCTGCAAACTGTGCAAAAAGCGATGCCCGTCTTCGGGCAAAAAGGTCCGATGGGCCCAATGTATTTCAGTCAAATCCTCTGCGGAGGCATCCACAAGGAAGGCTACAGGTGAATCCCCGAGCTCTGTGAGCATATGATCTGCACTCTTTAAAATGGCTGCTCTACGACCCCAGGCGATCGTCGCGGTCACAAAGGCCGCACATTCAATATCCTCGTGTCTCGAATAGCGATGGGGAATGCTAATAGGATCTAAGGGGATAAAATTGGGTTGCTCATATTTCGCTGCCCATTGATCTAACCAAGACTTTAATTCATCTTTGGGTACTAAGCTTGCCATGTCCCGTCACGCAGATGCATAGATCTGTCCGCATGTTTTGCCCAAGTTTCAGCATGCGTCACCACCACGACAGCTAGGTCACTGTGTTTCTGTGCTTCCTTTAAGAGTGAAAATAATTCTTCAGACCGCTGACTGTCTAAATTCCCAGATGGCTCATCTGCAAGCAAAAGTTTAGGCTTGTGCACGAGTGCACGAGCCACGGCAACCCGCTGCTGTTCGCCGCCACTAAGTTGGCCAGGAAGATGATGTAATCTATCCTCTATGCCAAAGGCTTTTGCCCAGCGCAGGGCTTCCTTTTCCACTTCCTTTTGCTTGCCTACCCATCCAGGCATGCAAATATTCTCTATGGCAGTGAATTCAGGCAACAAATGATGAAACTGAAAAACAAAACCAAGAAACTGATTTCGGAATCTATCCACTGCTTTTGGTGCAGTAGGGTAGGGCTGTCCATCCATGTATAAGGATCCTGAATCAGGCTGATCCAAACCGCCAAGAATATGCAGTAATGTGGATTTTCCAGAACCAGAAGGACCTGTAATTGCTACAAATTCACCTCTTTCAACCGTCAATGACACATCATGTAAGACGGGTATGTCCCCATAGGATTTGGTTAGGTTGGATGCGCGAAGTAGAATGGACATAGGCTTCAAAAGTAACGCGGAATTCTATGAATCGAGAAGTACCTTTGTGCGGCAATAAAGAAAGTCCTGTACTTATGAATCTCCACGAATACCAAGGGAAAGAAATTCTCGCTCGCTATGGCGTACGTATCCAACGCGGAAAAGTGGCCAGCACACCGGAGGAGGCCGTGACCGCAGCGAAGGCTTTGACCGCAGAGACCGGGACACAATGGTATGTGGTTAAAGCACAAGTACATGCGGGTGGTCGAGGCAAAGGAGGCGGTGTGAAACTTGCCAAAAACCTTGATGAAGTCAATGCGCGTGCCTCCGACATCTTAGGGATGCAATTAGTGACGCCACAAACCTCCAAAGCGGGCAAAACAGTACATCAAGTTCTGATTGCAGAAGATGTGTATTATCCTGGAGAAAGTGAGCCGGAAGAATATTACATGAGTATTCTTCTGGACCGCGCTGCCGGGAGAAACATGATCATATACAGTCCTGAAGGCGGTATGGACATTGAGACCGTAGCTGAACATAGCCCAGAAAAAATATTTACGGAGAGCATTGACCCTGCTGTAGGCTTACAAGACTTCCAGGCGCGACGAATTGCATTCAATCTTGGTTTATCCGGCCTCGCTTTCAAAGAAATGGTCGTATTTGTTAAGTGCCTTATGGCCGCTTATCAAGGAATTGATGCCAGTTTGTTTGAAATCAATCCTGTTTTAAAGACAAGTGACCATAAGATTATGGCGGTAGACGCCAAAGTTTCCTTAGATGAAAATGGTTTGTTCCGTCACCCTGAGTTGGCGGCCCTTCGTGATGTTCGTGAAGAGGATGCTACGGAGGTAAAGGCCGGAGAAGCAGGTTTAAATTTCGTCAAACTTGATGGCAATGTTGGCTGTATGGTCAACGGTGCGGGACTCGCCATGGCCACGATGGATATTATCAAGATGGCGGGCGGCAACCCAGCAAACTTCCTTGACGTAGGTGGCACGGCCAATGCAGAACGGGTAGAAAAAGCCTTCCGGATCATCCTGGAAGATCCCAATGTTAAAGCCATCTTGATCAACATCTTTGGGGGAATCGTTCGCTGTGACCGTGTAGCGCAAGGCATTGTAGACGCATACCAAAGCATTGGTGAGATTCCTGTGCCTATCATTGTGCGCCTTCAGGGCACGAATGCGGCGGAAGCAAAGTCTTTAATTGATAAAAGTGGCCTGAAGTTCTATTCAGCCATTGAATTGAAAGAGGCATCGGACTTGGTTAAGGAACTTGTAGCCTAAGCACGCATCTTGTCTGACACGGTAAACCTCTACTGGCTCAGCGTAGAAGTTTTTTCTGCCGTATTCAATCTTTTATATCTCTTCGGACTCATCTCCAAGCGTGTCTGGGCGTGGCCCATGGGCGCACTGGGCTGTTTGCTCGCGGCGTTCCTTTTTTCACACCAAAAGCTCTATCTGGAAGGGATGCTCAATCTAGGCTACACCGCACTAGCTATAATGGGATGGCTTCGATGGGGCAGAGCGGAACAGACCTATCCATTTATTTCAAAGGCTTCTATTTTAGGCGGCTTTATTTTACTTCCGCTTTTAACGAGTTTACTCTTTGGCTGGGGCTTTCATCTGTGTACAGACAATCCGAATCCATACCTGGATGCATTTTTGTTCTCATTCAGCGTAGGGGCAACCCTTCTGCAGATCAAAAAGCAGCGCATTAATTGGCCTTTCTGGTGGGTGCTTAATGCGCTCACAACATACGTATGTATTTCGAGAGGGCTGTATGTCTATGCAGGATACTCCACTTTTATGCTCCTTGGTGCTATTGTTGGCTATGCCCAGTGGAGCAAAACCTCAAAGGAAACACACGCGTCTCTGGTGCATTGAAATGATTTAGAGATCTTTTAGCCAAGCCATAACATCCCTAAAGCAAGAGGGACTAATCGTATGGGGCATTGGGTACGATTTTACCGTTAATTCTCTCCCAAATTCACGTTGAGCGCGATCATAGCTTGGTAGAGATAAGGTGCTCTGGACAACTCCGTCTTCCGTTCCAACGGCGGCAAATTGCGGAATAGCTGGACGGTTATGGGATAAGAAGGTCCACTCGAGGGGGTAATAACTGGCGATCGAAATGACGGCACGCATCAAGCCAGGATGCAGCGAAGCCATGGCATTGGCTAAAATTCCGCCTTGTGAAAAGCCAAATAACACGGGCCTTGGCGCTAATGGATATTCCCTTTGATGCCAAGCAAGCCCCTCTGCAATGCGCATAATGGACGCCTGTGCTTCCTCTTCATTTGTTTTTCTAATTCCTTGGAAATCAAAACTCAGTTCATACCATGCGAAGCCACCACCACCAATAGGATGCGGGGCACGTAGCGAACGAATCCGGTAATCTTTAGACAAATAAGGAGCGAAACCAAACAAATCATCTTGATGACTGCCATAGCCATGCAAGAGCCAGATTTCTTGGGGATTTTCTATTGCTGATTTTATCTCTTGAATACGAGACTCATGGAAAACGAGAGGTAAAGCTTCACTCATCGTTCAATATACCAAGTTAAATCACCCAATAATCGAACGGAATGAACGAATCTACCCAACTGTCTTTTGCTCAAAACAAATTCTTCTGGACTCAACAATGAGAGCGTATGGGTGCCATCTTCCCGCTCATACAGATGGTATACGTGGTTGACTTCTGGTTTGAAAGAAATTTTTGCCGAATATATCCATACAGATACCTGCTTTCTCCTTTGAATGGTTCGGGCTTGATCCGCTAGTAGCTCCATTTGACGGCGTATTTGGTCCAGCTGCAAGTCGGTCTGAAACTCCATGGAGGTGAGCGAACTTGAGCGCTGAACACCTTCTTGCGTTGGGAAAATAGGCACCCCTCCGACGTGATGCGCATAGGGCAAAAGGCCAGGCGCCTCTGCTACCTTGTCCCTGTCGATAGGATTTTCCTTTAAAGGCTCGGTCATTAGGTCAAAGTTACGGCACCAAAAAGGGCCTCGGTGACCTTCATTCTAAAAGAGAATATTTCTTCTAATCTGGGCCGAACAAGCCATGGATGTGCGATTCGACCTAACCAACCGAAAGGCAATTCATAATGGACAACATCACGCATTTCTACCCCCCCGTCTACCTCCTTAAAAAAGTGTTCATGATGCCATATTTTGTAGGGACCAACGCGTTGTTCGTCTACAAAATAGGCACCCTCTTTAACATGTGTAATTTCTGTTGTCCACTTTAAGGGAATGCCCGCAATGGGCGATACACGATAGTGAATAAACAGACCAGGATACATCTGTTCCGAAACTTGCCCCAAAACCGTAAAACCCAAATTTTCAGGTGTGATTTTAGACAAGTTCTTCGGAGAAGAAAAAAAATCCCAGGCTTCATTCAATGAAATTGGGAGTACTTGATGGCGCTCGATTCTATACATGATAGCCTAACACGAATTCAAGGAATTGGTTTACGGTTACCGATGTGTTTTTATCTGAGACATTTTGCCTGTTAGGAAGATGATTTGTTTAACCTCACCCCCCGTCCGGATTTTCTTAGAGAGAACTGCCAATATTCCTGGGATTCCATTCTGTGACGATCTTATTGGCATTATTTGACACCCCTTCGTTCAGCATTTGCCCCGATGCCTTGCCGAGAAGGATACACGATAAGTCAAAAGTAGGATATTGAATTGCTAAAGCTTGAACGGCGCTAAAGCGAATCAATTGAATGCATCGCGCTACATGGGTAGCAAATTCAATGATTTGTTCATAATTATTTCCCCCTCTTTATTGACAAAATGAACATCTAAATGACCTTTCTCATTCCAGGTTATACGGGCAAAATGTGCTTGATCTACTACGGTGTTTTTCAACAAAGATGTGTTAGCCTTTAACTCCTCCTTACTAGGATTATGGGTCGTGGAGGTTAGGGGAGAGGTTGTCACTTCCGTGAGCCATACCCCATTCACCTTCTTCTGGTTGATTTCTCCATGGTGACGATCCCCTGTAACAAAAACGACTGGCATATCTGCTTGAGAACATATTGTAAGGAAAGCTTCTCTCTCTTCTGGAAAACGACTGTAATTCTCAAAAACTTGTGCATCGTTTAAAACTTGAGAACCCACCGCGATGAACACCACCCTGGCATCCTTATTTTCTTCCAATGTGCGAGATAGCCAATTTAATTGCTTCGACCCCAGAACTACCGTTCCAACAGGTCCGCGATGTGCACGATCATCTAAACCTATCATTAAAACATCTCCATGTCTTTCTGTCCATCGTGTATCATGATTCACCATCACTTGCGTAGGCGTTTCCATCCAAAATTCTGAAAAAACTTGGAGGCTTGCACGCCTTCCTTCAAAGGAAGAATCGGCGTCATTTGGACCAAAATCATGGTCATCTAGGATGGCTAACTGATGACTACTTTGGAGTAGGGCCCGAACAGGTGCGGTAGAGAAGCGCTTTTCATACGCCGCCCGCATACTCGCCCCTGTCTGCCAATCCTCTTTATTAAAATAAAGATTGTCTCCGAGCCATAAGAAAAATTGCTTATCCTCCTTCGCTATTTGAAGAAAAATAGATTCAGCTGAATCGTCCCTTAAATCTGCACAACTACCTGCGCAAAAGGTGAAATCTTGGCCCTTTACAGCGCTTGTCAAGAGGAAGGACAGGAGAAAGATGTATTTTTTCATCCTACAAACATCGGACAAGTTCCATAAAGACCACGTCATACCTTTATCAAATGCGTTACACGTCGTATTCTTCAAGACTTACCGCCACAGACAAGGCAGCACAACAGTATGGTTGGGACCGGTTGATTATTGGAGCAAGTGAAGAAGATCGTCCGATTGTCGCTTATCAAAAAAATGGAAAAGGCATTCGAGCCATAGCGTGGGCTTTGATGCACGGAAATGAGCCAACAGGTTATGAAGCTTTGTTCTCATTGATGGGCAAAAGTTCCAATGTCCACTGGTGTCTTATCCCTGTTCTGAATCCGGATGGGGCAGAGGCTTTTACCCGAGAAAATGCGCATGGAGTTGACATTAATAGAGATGCCCGCGCTCAACGCAGCAAAGAAGCCAAAGCATTGACTGAAATAATCCGTCTTTTCAAGCCGGATTTTGCTTTTAACCTCCATGATCAGCGCGCCCGATTCTACCCAAAAGGAGCAAATGTTCCCGCAACTTTTTCACTACTAGCCCCAAAGGGTCACCCAGTAAAGGAAACAGATTCACAGGTGGTTGCGCAACGTCTATTAGCGGATTGGTCAGAGCAGCTATCATTAAATTGGAAAGGCCATTGTGCACGCTTTGACGACAGGTTTTACCCTACTGCTTTTGGCGAATTCATTCAAGGAATGGGTATCCCCACCATTACATTTGAAACGGGCATAGCACCAAACAATTGGAGCAGATCACAGGCTGCACATCAGCTAACGGACTTACTCACTTCCCTAGAAAAGTGGCATACTCAGCATAATTTACCTGAAAACATCCAAACGTATATAGACTTGCCTTTCAATGCTTCTGATGCAAACGAATGGGCAATCCACCATACCGATGGCGTACTGCATCTACGCTGGAAAGAAAAAGTAGAGGCGGGCATTTACAGGAGTTATTGGGTAGCAGAACCTTATCATGCTTCATCCCCCACTTGGTACGTAGCAAAGGTGGATGTTCCAATGCCCACAATCCAAGAAGGGGAAGAAGTTAGGCATGACATACTTCAGTCTTTAGGCTTAGAAGCACCTGATTTGGGACTTAAAAGCTGAAGGTCATTCCCAATGATTTCAGTCTTCGTCAACACTTGTCCTTGACTATCTGTATAGCTTCGGTAAATCAATTTACCCTCTAAAGAACAGAGATCTCCTTGATGCACGTATGCCTCGGCAAAGGTGGAAAGTTGACCCCATAAGATGATGGAGTGCCATTGCGTTTCCTCCTGATATTCACCTTCAGCATTTTTAAATCGCTCGTTTGTTGCCACGGTAAATGAGCACTTCTTTTTCCCGGAGTCAAAGGTTTTTAATAAGGGAGTCTGTCCTACCCGCCCAATGAGGGTGATTCTATTTTTCATGTTTGCCATGTACACTTGTTTTTTGGTTCGTTACAAATGTTGCCCACCTTGGGGAGAATAGTCGGCATGAAGGATGTACAAATGTTCATAATCATGTAAATAATTATATCCATTTACACACGACTATCTCATTTGACACAAAATAAATTGCCCCTTGTTAAACCTCATAATCTAATAACAACATGAAAAAGAATCAGACATTTTGCCTTCAATGCGGACTTCCATTAGTAGGACGAGCGGATAAGAAGTACTGTGACGATGGCTGCAGAAACACCTACCATAATGCGCGCATGATGGATGCTAATAAGATTTGCCGTCCGTATCATCGATCTCTGAAGCAGAATTATGGAGTCCTCTCGGAACACCTTCAAGCAGGCACAGAGGTCGTTCACAAGGATGAATTACTAATGGAAGGCTTTGATCCAAAATTCTCTACTGGCATGGAGCTTAGGGAGGATGGCACCATGTGTTATGGCTTATATGACATCGAATATTTTGAACAAAAAGGACGCTACATAAGAATTCAGCGGGCAGCACCTTTGAAGTCTAAATTTTGGTCGCGTTAGAGTTGCGGGAATCCCCGTAATTTTGCCCGGTGAGTTCTTTCTATTCTATTGCCATTATAGGCGGCGGCGCGGCCGGCGTATTCGCTGCTATTGCAGCGGGGGAAGCCTCACCGGGCTCCAAAATTCAGGTATTTGAGAAATCTAGCACGCTCCTTGGAAAGGTGCTCATCTCGGGTGGCGGTCGTTGCAATGTCACGCATGGGTGTTTTGATCCGCATGAACTCATTGAATATTACCCTCGTGGACAGCGGGAACTCCTTGGGCCCTTTCACAAGTTTGCATGTGGCGATACGATGGAGTGGTTTACGGATCGTGGTGTTGATTTGAAAATTGAAGATGATGGCCGTGTTTTTCCTGTTTCAAATTCCTCACAAACCATTGCAAATTGTCTTTTAGAATTTGCTGAGCGGGCAGGGGTTGTATTTCACATGAATGCTGGAGCAAAAAGGGTTGAGGCGCTTGAAAGTGGAGGGTTTCATCTTCATTTGGAGTCAGGGGCGGCACACACTTTTGATCGAATTCTTATTGCTACGGGCGGCTCAAAGCGAATGTGGGATGGCCTCAAGACATTAGGCCATAGCATTATTCCTCCAGTGCCCTCCCTCTTCACATTCAACATTAGAGACCCTCGGTTAAAAGATTTAGCAGGCGTTTCCGTTCCCATGGTTCGAATAACGCTGCCCGTGGGTGGGTTTGAGACGGAAGGACCTTTGCTCATTACCCATTGGGGGCTCAGTGGGCCTGCTGTATTAAAGCTGTCCTCTTTTGGCGCTCGATGGATGGAACAACAGGATTATCGATTCCATATCTCCGTTGATTGGGTCCCGAATTTAGGCGCGGAAGACCTCTTCGAAGAGATCAATGGGCACCGGAAAGATTTTGAGTTTCAGCGGAAAAGAGTTGTTTCAAATACTTTGTATGGACTGCCTTTACGCCTTTGGAAAGCATTATGCCTACATGCCCGAATTCCCGAGACAGCCAATTGGTCTGATTTGAGCAAGCCCCTGGTTCGACGCCTTGCGGAGACACTTTCAGAATCTAATTTTCAAGTGGTGGACAAAAGCACTTTTAAAGAGGAATTCGTAACGGCAGGTGGCGTCGCATTGGAAGAAGTTAATTTTCAAACCTTTGAAAGCCGAATGAGGCCAGGTCTTTTCTTAGCAGGTGAGGTGTTAGATATTGATGCACTTACCGGTGGCTTTAATTTTCAGGCTGCTTGGACCGCAGCTTGGCTAGCTGGTCACGCTATCGTAGACAGATCTTTCCAGGGTGAATAAAAAAATTTGCACCTTCAGTAAATACTAATTATATTAGCATACCAATTTAATTAGTAAGCGTATGGAATTAGCCGCAACACTCAAGACACTTCGCAAGAAGCACGAATGGACACAGCAGCAATTGGCTGACAGAATCGGCATTAAACGGTCTCTTGTCGGCGCATACGAAGAGGGGAGGGCCGAGCCCAAGCTTGACACGCTTATGGCGCTTGCGCGGATTTTTCAAACTAGCCTAGACACACTGGTTAGCGGCATCTCTTCAAAGAGAACAGATGCTATAGACACCGAACGCCTGGCGGGCCGAAAGCTTCGTGTTCTTGCCGTACCGATTGACCCTGAAACAAACAGAGAGCGCATCTCACTTGTGCCAGTAAAAGCTGCGGCAGGCTATCTGGGCGGATATGGAGACATTGACTTTATTGAAGCACTTCCCCAGTTTTCTCTCCCTATTCCCGAACTATCCACAGAAGAAACCCGCCGTGTTTTCCAAATACAAGGCGACAGCATGCTCCCTTTTCTTCCAGGATCTTACGTGATCTCAAGCTATGTACAGGACTGGCGTTCCATTAAGACTGGAGAACTCTATGTCTTCCTCACGCAGGATCAAGGCGTTGTCTTCAAGCGTGCCACAAACCACATTGCTAGCACAGGCGAAATAGAACTTGTCTCGGACAATCTCATCTATGCGCCCTACCGTGTTCATGTAGAAGACCTTTTAGAAGTGTGGAAAGTCCAAGGAAGCATTCAATGGGACCTTTCTACACGATTTGGCGTAGATGACATCGTACTCAATCGCTTAGATGCGCTACAGCAGGAAATCCGGGCCTTACGTACCGAACTAGGGAAAAACGTAGCCTAAATATTTTGCTTTCTATCATACCTCATGCAGCGACACGTTCTTCATATGGACCTAGACAGTTTTTTTGTGTCCGTAGAGCGCCTTCACGACTCACGTCTAGAAGGTCGTCCTATCCTTATTGGAGGAACCTCTGACCGAGGCGTTGTCGCCTCCTGCAGCTATGAGGCGCGGCAATATGGCATTCGGTCTGCCATGCCTATGCGTATGGCACGAAGTCTTTGCCCGGAAGCCATCGTCATTAGAGGAAACTCTGCAGCTTATTCCAAGCAGTCTAATCTTGTAACAGACATTATCCAGACCCAGGTTCCGATACTTGAAAAAGCCTCCATTGATGAATTCTATGCAGACTTAACGGGCATGGACCGTTTTTTTGGCGCACTCACCTTTGCATCAACGTTGCGTCAACGCGTAATTCAAGAGTCTGGACTCCCTATTTCTTTTGGGCTATCCATAAACAAAACTGTTTCTAAGGTTGCGACAGGGGAGGCTAAGCCCAATAATCAACGACATGTAAATCAAGGAGATGAACGTGCTTTCCTCTCTCCACTCTCCGTGCGAAAAATCCCCATGGTCGGGGAGAAGACCTATCAAACACTGCGCAATCTTGGCATTCAACACATTAGAACACTTCAAGAAATGCCCGTGGATATGCTGTATAGCGTATTTGGAAAACACGGGAAAACGATCTGGGAAAAAGCACAAGGTGTAGATGAATCCCCGGTTCAACCCACGCAAGAGAGAAAATCCATCTCTACAGAGCGGACATTTGATCAGGACACAGCAGATATAGAGAAACTTCGAAGCATTTTAATGGCTATGGTAGAAAACCTTGCATTTCAGCTGCGACGGGGGAACAAGCTGACAAGCTGTATCCGAATTAAAATCCGCTATGCTGACTTTCAAACCCATAGTCAGCAAGTCAGCATTCCATATACCGCCTCTGATGCCATCCTGCTTGCTAAAGCCAAGGAATTATTCGAGCGACTTTATGACCGAAGAGTCAGGATTCGGCTCATTGGTATTAATCTCAGTGGTCTAGTTGGAGGAGGGGAGCAGTACCACCTCTTTGAAACATGTGATAGAAATGATCGACTGTATGCCGCAATGGACCAAATTCGAAATACCTATGGCGACCGTTCTATTGTGCGTGCTTATGGATTAGGAGCACGAACCATTGGCCGAGGAAATCCCTTTAATGGTGAGCCTCCGCCACTGCTTCCCAACCGACGTCAATAAAGGTCAAAATGACTTATAGATTTTTTCTATATTGAATTTTAAAATACTTAAAACCAATATATTAAAATACTTTATATAAACAATTAAATAAACATAAAATGTGTGGTCGTTATGTGCAAATTAGCCGAGTA
>LICG01000010.1 GCA_001438205.1 Cryomorphaceae bacterium BACL7 MAG-120322-bin74 | reverse complement strand
GTAATGATTTTGGTATTACTGCGGGAGGAGCCAAAAGAAACGGTAAATGCTGTACGCGGAAAGCCGGGTTTAGCATTTTTTACCGTGGTTGCAATCGGACAAATCCTTCCACACAGGAGCAAAGGTAAGTGCCTAAGGGAATTGCGCAATCCTTTTTTACTTTTAGGTACATTTTGACTAAAAAAGAAGATGGGTGTAGAATTTCGGATTTGTTCGCCTCAAAATCAAGCGTACCTTTGCCTTGCTTATCCAGAAAGACCGAGGGAAGGGCCCTACGACGTCTTGGCAACCCCGTAAAAAGGGTGCTAACTCCCTCTGATGCTGTTGCAGCACAGATAGATGAGCGCAAGGCAATATTTGCCTCGTGTCCTTCTGGGTTAAGCATAAACAACCCAGGACATGACAACCCTACAATCTGCTGCATCCGAACGCATCCTCATTCTTGATGGGGCCATGGGTTCTTTAATTCAAGATTATCGTTTGGATGAAGCAGGCTATCGCGGTGCACGATTTGCTGCGTGGCATCAACCCGTTAAGGGGAACAACGACCTGCTCAATCTTACGCGTCCCGACATCATTGAAGACATACACCGCCAGTATTTGGCTGCAGGCGCGGACATTATAGAGACCAACACCTTCAATGCACAGGTGATTTCTATGGCAGACTATGGCATGGAGTCCTTGGCCCGCGAGATCAATCTAGAAGGGGCACGTATCGCCAAAAGGGCGGCAGAAGCCTTCTCCACACCGGACAAACCGCGCTTTGTAGCGGGGGCGATGGGCCCGACCAACCGGACCCTTTCCTTGAGCCCTGACGTCAACCGACCGGCTTATCGGAGCATCACTTTTGATGAATTAGCGGGGGCCTATCAAACCCAGGCGGAAGCTTTGATGGAAGGCGGCGTGGATGTATTGCTTATTGAGACGGTCTTTGATACCCTCAATGCCAAAGCGGCCCTCTTTGCAGTTCAAGAGGCTTTTGCACAGCGCGGACAAGAAATCCCCATCATGGTAAGTGGCACCATTACGGACGCCAGCGGCCGCACCTTGAGCGGGCAGACCACGGAGGCCTTCCTTATTTCACTAAGTCATATGCCCTTGCTCAGCATCGGCCTGAATTGTGCTTTGGGGGCCAAAGATTTGCGCCCCTATTTGCAAACACTTTCGGCTGAGGCCCCCTTTCTCATCAGTGCTTACCCCAACGCGGGGTTGCCCAATGCTTTTGGCGGCTATGATGAAAGCCCCGAAGACATGGCTGCAGCCGTCAAAGAATACCTCGACTTGCGCATCGTCAATATTCTGGGTGGATGCTGTGGTACCACCCCAGCCCACATCAAAGCCTTTGCTTTGGCGGCGCAGGGTATTCAACCCCGTAAACCGCTGCAAGCATGAAATTAAGTGGACTAGAGCCGCTGAAAATTTCGGCGCAAAGCAACTTTGTCAATATAGGAGAGCGCACCAATGTCACGGGTTCGCGCAAATTTTTGCGTCTCATCAAAGAAGAGCAGTATGAAGAGGCACTCGCCATCGCGCGGGACCAAGTAGAGGGGGGCGCCCAAATCTTAGATGTCAACATGGATGAGGGAATGTTGGATGGTGTCTATGCCATGACCACCTTCCTAAATCTGATTGCGTCGGAGCCGGACATATCGCGGATTCCGATCATGATTGATTCATCCAAATGGGACATCATTGTCGCGGGGCTCAAATGTGTGCAAGGCAAGGCTGTGGTCAATTCGATCTCGCTCAAGGAGGGAGAAGCGGAATTTATGGCCCATGCCAAGATGGTACGCCGCTTTGGCGCCGCGGTGATTGTCATGGCATTTGATGAGCAGGGACAAGCAGACAGCTATGCACGGCGCATTGAAATTTGTGAAAGAGCCTACCGCCTATTGACGGAGGTTGTCGGGTTTCCTGCCGAGGACATCATTTTTGACCCTAACATCTTCCCGGTGGCTACAGGCATGGACGAACACCGTCGCAATGCGCTAGACTTTTTTGAGGCTACCGCCTGGATCAAACAACATTTGCCCGGCGCCAAAGTGAGCGGCGGAGTGTCCAATGTGAGCTTCTCTTTTCGCGGAAACGATGTAGTGCGCGAGGCTATGCATGCCTGTTTTCTCTATCATAGCATCGCGCACGGCATGGATATGGGCATTGTCAATCCGAGTCAGCTCATTGTGTATGACAAGATCGATCCCGCTTTGCGCGAACACGTGGAGGATGTTTTACTCGATCGCCGCGAAGACGCCACGGAACGCTTGCTCACATTGGCAGAATCCGTTCGTGGTGCCGCTTTTGTGCGAGAAAAGGATGAATCTTGGCGCCTCTTGCCCATTGCCGAACGCATTGAATACAGCATGGTCAGCGGGTTAGATGCCCATATTGAAGCGGATGCGGAGCAGGCGCGTATAGAATTGGGTACCCCTTTAAAGGTCATCGAAGGACCTCTGATGGCCGGAATGAATGTGGTAGGGGACCTTTTTGGCGCCGGTAAAATGTTCTTGCCTCAAGTAGTAAAGTCGGCGCGCGTCATGAAGAAGGCCGTCGCCTACTTGGAACCCTTTTTTGAAACGTCTGATTCGGCCCCGCGAAAGAAAGGCAAAATCCTCATGGCGACCGTCAAAGGGGATGTACATGATATCGGTAAAAATATCGTCAGTGTGGTGCTGCAGTGTAACAACTACGAAGTCATTGACCTAGGGGTGATGGTCCCTCCGCAAAAGATTCTCGATGCGGCCGTGCAACATGATGTCGATGCGATTGGGCTAAGTGGGTTGATTACCCCTTCCCTTGACGAAATGGTGTTCCTCGCTTCAGAAATGCAGCGCCAGGGCATCATCAAGCCCTTGCTTATTGGCGGGGCAACCACGTCTAGAGCGCATACGGCGGTCAAAATTCAACCATCCATTGATAGCCCTGTGGTGCATGTCAATGATGCCTCCCGCTCTGTCCCTGTCGTACAGAAATTATTGGGCGCTGAGGGCGCTGAATTTGCCAAAGAAATCCGAGAAGACTATCTGCGCTTGGCCGAGCAATACGCGAACCGAAGCAGTCAACGCAATTTTATGCCTATTGAAGCGGCAAGGGCCAACCGATACCGCCCGGACTTTACGCAGAAACCTACTGCCCCCAGAGCCCACGGAGTCTTTCCATTGCGCGATTACCCACTCGAAGAGTTGGTTCCCTACATTGACTGGACCCCCTTCTTTATGGCCTGGGATTTACATGGAAAATTTCCGCGCATATTTCAGGATGACTTAGTAGGGGCACAAGCCCAGGAAGTGTATGCGGATGCACAGGCAATGCTGAAAAAAATTGTGGACGAAAAATGGCTTCAAGCCCACGGAGTCTATGGCTTCTTTGCGGCTAAACAAAAGGGGGATGATATAGCGGTGGAAGACGCCCAGGGGGCAACCCATCATTTCTTGACACTGCGTCAGCAAGGCCAGAAAAAAGAAGGTTTGCCCTATTTGGCTTTAGCCGATTTTATTGACCCTGCCGGTCAAGACACTTTAGGCTTATTTGCGGTCACAACTGGGCATGGCGTGGACGAGCGCGTGGCTGCCTTTGAGGCAAGTCAAGACGATTACAGTGCCTTGATGTTAAAGGCGCTAGCAGATCGGCTGGCAGAAGCTTTTGCCGAGCATGTGCACGAAAGAGTGCGAAAAGAATTTTGGGGCTATGCCGCAACAGAAAACCTCGATGCCGATAGACTCATCTCAGAGGACTATCAAGGCATTCGGCCTGCGCCGGGCTACCCCGCTTGCCCGGACCACCTAGAGAAGGACCTTCTATTCGACTTATTAGAGGTTGAAAAGCATACAGGGATCCAACTAACAGAACACAAGGCCATGTATCCCACAGCTGCCGTGAGCGGCTATTATTTTGCCCATCCAGAATCCAAGTATTTCGGCTTGGCAAAAATCAACCAAGATCAATTGCAGGATTATGCGCAGCGCCGTGGCATTTCTTTAGAGGATGCTGCTCGTTGGCTTAGCCCCCTGCTCGACCTCTGAACCTATGAAAGTAATTGACCATATTCATGCTGCAAAAGGCAAGACCCTCTTCAGCTTCGAAATTTTACCACCGCTCAAGGGAACGCGCATTGATGATCTTTTTGGCACCATAGAGCGCTTGGTAGAATTCGGGCCTAAGTTCATTGATGTCACCAGCCATCGGGAGGAATTTGTCTACAAAAAGCGAGAGAATGGTCTGCTAGAAAAAGTGCATACCCGCAAGCGACCAGGGACGGTGGGCATCTGTGCAGCCATTCAGAACCAATTCAAGGTGGACACGGTCCCCCATGTGATTTGCGGTGGGTTTTCTCGCGAAGAAACAGAATACGCCCTCATCGATTTGCACTTCTTAGGCATTGACAATGTCATGGTCCTTCGGGGAGATGCCCTGCGTGCAGATGGCGCGTTTAAACCCGAACCCAATGGCCACGCTTTTGCGATTGATTTGCTCAAGCAAGTAGTGGACCTTAACCATGGCCGGTACTTGCATGATGAAGTAGAAAACAACAATCCCTCCAATTTTTGTGTTGGGGTGGCGGGTTACCCCGAGAAGCATTTTGAGGCACCAAGCCTTCGAACCGATATAAAGTACCTCAAGGCAAAAGTGGAAGCAGGCGCAGAGTACATCGTGACCCAGATGTTCTTTGACAACGCCTATTATTTTGCCTTTGTCGACAAATGCCGCGCAGCGGGAATTGAAGTCCCTATTATACCGGGACTTAAGCCCATCGCCACAGGGGGTCAGCTGGCTACCATTCCAAGAAACTTCCATCTCAATTTGCCAGACGACCTCGTAGACGCGGTCGAAGCGGCAAAAACGCCTGCGGAGGTTAAGCAAGTAGGAATTGAATGGTGCATTGAACAATCTAAAGAACTGATGCAAAAGGGTGTACCCGTGCTGCATTACTACACCATGGGCAAGGCCGACGCCACCGAGCAGATCGCTTCCGTATTATTTTAATGTTGTGCGCATAGGCCAAACACCATCCAAAATGAACCCTTTGGACAATTTGGGGTTTATTTGGTATTACCTTCGTCACTATGTCACAACCTCTTTTCCGTGCGCCGCGGTTTGCGCCCAAAGCGGGTCAGCCTTTCTATCAAGAATTGACCAAGCGGGTCAATGCCCACTTCACCTCGAATAATATTAGCCCAAAAGGCAATATGCGACTTTATGTGAAGACGGGCTTCTTTATTACCGCTTTTTTAGCATCCTACCTCAGCTTGGTCATTGCCGCCCCCACATTTGAAGTGGCGTGGATGTTGTGGTTGGCCATGGGCCTTCTTACTGCAGCCATTGGTTTTAACATTATGCATGACGGTGCCCATGGGAGCTTTTCAAAGTATGATTGGCTCAACGAAATGGCAGGTCATACCGTCAACTTTTTGGGCGCAAGTATTTTGATGTGGAAAACCAAGCACAACACCGTGCACCACACCTTTACCAATATTGAAGGGGTAGATGACGATATTGATGCTGGCGCCTTGTTGCGCATGGCGCCTAGTCAAGAGCGATTGGGCATCCACCGCTTTCAGCACATTTACTTTTCAGCACTCTATGCATTTTTGTACATCCAATGGGTCGTCTACACGGACTACAAAAAATACTTTCTAGGGAAAGTAGGCAATGTGCCAATTCCTAAGCTGACACGTGCTCAGCACATAGGTTTTTGGGGGTGGAAAGCGTTGCATCTTGGCCTGTTTGTCGGATTTCCTATATTGAAATTGGGCTTTTTACCTTGGCTTGGAGGTTTTATGTTGATGGGCATGGTAGCTGGATTTGTTCTCGCGTTTGTATTTCAATTAGCCCACGTGGTGACCGAAGCATCCTTTGCATCGCACTCCCATGAGAAAGCCCTTGAGACCGAAGAGGAATGGGCCATTCATCAGATTACTACCACGGCTAATTTTGCTACGAAAAGCAAGTTCTTGACTTGGTTCTTGGGCGGTCTCAATTTTCAGGTAGAACATCATCTTTTCCCCCGGATCTCGCACATACACTACCCTGATTTAGCCAAAATCGTGAAAGAGACGTGCTCAGAATTTAATGTCTCTTATACCGAATTTAAAACCTTCGCCAGTGCGGTTAAGTCGCATGTAGCGCATCTGCGCCTAATGGGTCAAATGGCTTAGGAACAGAGCTTTGACCCAGGGGGTCTTCTTATTAAATGTGAAGGAGAAAGCTACAGCATCTCACGTGAAGCAGGGGCTTCTGTGCTTGGATTGATCCAAGAAAGACGCCCACCCGTACCCTTAATTTGAAATGTACAGCGCCACGCCGTCGTAACCGACTTGATAGGGCCGCAATCCCCATGTACTGACACCGTCTAAGGCTTGGCCGTCAAAAAGTAGAAATTGTTGGCCATCACACGGGCATTCTGCCGTTAAATTGTCTACTAGGAAAAGAGTGCCGCAGGCGCTGGATACGTGGTTTGGACAGCAAAGGTCATACACCCCAAAATCATTGGCGTCTCCAAATTGTGTCCGACGGTAAATAACCCCTCCACGGTACCCCCATCCGGGATAGGCCACGGCACCCCCTACAAACTGAAGATCATAGGCTGATGGGGTATTTACGTAGATGGTCTCATTGACCGGAACGTAGGGGACAGGGTGTTGCTGCGAGCGGTTATCACAGCCGAGAACACCTGCAAAAACACCAAAGAAAAGTACGAGTCGTTTCATTTTCTACAAATCTATGGTCCAAATAACGCCAAAGGGCAGGATTTATTGGTTATTTTCGCTACTTAGATCCTTTAAGGATTTGCAAAATCACGACCTAAACGCACGACTTATGCGCATTCGATTTGGAGTACTCTTGTTGGCTTTAGCCCTTGGCTTTACGGCACATGCACAGCGACCAGGACAGTTAAAAGGAACCGTCACCGACAAGAAATCGGGGGAAGAGCAGTACCAAGCTATTATTCGCGTTCTCTCTGGAGGATACGAGATTGCGAAAGGCCAAACGGACTTTGATGGCAACTACAACATCAACCCTGTCCAGACTGGAACGTATACTCTTTCTTGTGAGGCGTTTGGCTACAACAAGAGCACGCTTACGGGTGTTACCATTGATGGTGGACGTATTACCAACATTGACTTTAAGCTTTCTTCGGCTGACGTAGTCTTGGGCGAAGTAGAAGTCACCGCTTCATATGAAGCGCCTTTGATTGAAAAAGGTAAAACCTCTGTCACCTTCGGGGCTGAACAGATTCGTAACCTCGCAACACGTGGCGTGAGTGGCGTGCTAACCCTGACGTCAGGGGTTGTGCAAGATGAAAGTTCAGGTGCAAGCTATTTCCGTGGAGGTCGTGGAGATGCAAACGTTGTCTTCATTGATGGGGTAAAAGTGCGTGGCGATATTAACCTTCCGCGTGAGGCGATTCAAACAACAGAAATTATCACAGGGGGTATTCCTGCCAACTATGGGGACGTCACCGGGGGTGTCATTTCCACCACCACGCGCGGCCCTTCGCCACGGTTTTTTGGTACAGCAGAATATGTCACCTCTGCTTTGTTCGACCCCTATAACTATCACCTGGGCGGGTTGACCATTGGTGGCCCCCTTTTGCGCAACAAGAAAACAGAAGCACCCATTGTAGGATACCTCTTCTCTGCAGAGATCCAGCACAACGGAGATGGACGCCCGTATTCACTCCCTGTATACAAGGTCAAGGATGATGTGTTGTTGAGATTGCAACAAAACCCTTTACTGCCGACAGCAGCAGGGCTGGGAACGATCCGTGCAGCGGAATTACTGCGCTCAGATGATCTTGAGACGGCAAATAGCCGATTGAATGTAGCGACCAATGGCATCCGTGCTACGGGTAACATCAACATCAAAACGAGCAAAAAAACGAATTTGGTGATCGGTGCGCGATTCAACCAAGGTTTTGGCCGGAATGCGAGCTTCTCGAATTCTTTGATGAACTGGCAGAACAACGGGGCATATAACTCCCGTGACTTTTCCACCTATATGCGCTTCACACAGCAGTTTGGTGGCGCAGGTGAGGATGCAGAATCCTTGATCAAAAATGCGTATTACACCATTCAAGTAGACTATACCCGCAACTTAGACCGCAACTGGGATCCTAACCACCGTGACAATATCTTCCGTTATGGCCACGTGGGTAATTTTGAGACCCAGCGAACCTCCTTCTATGGCTTTGGTCAAGATGAAAAAACTGGAATCAATGCCTTCCGTAAGTTGCTCGACTTAGATACAGCCGTTCAATTTACCCCGAGTGCGTACAATCCTATTTTGGCGAACTATACCTCCACCTACTATGACTTAGTGGCTTCAGGGCAGATCAACAACCAAATCAATAACTTGACCAACATCCAACAAGGGGGAGGACTATTGAATGGTCAATCGCCCTACAGCATTTATAGCCTGTTTGGCAATGTGGGGACAATTCAAACCAACTATGGCTATAGCCAGGCAGAACAGTTCCGTATCACGGCCTCAACCAATTTTGATATCGGCGGACACTCTTTGATTGCAGGTCTTGAATATGAGCAACGTTTTGACCGCGGATTCAGTGTGGGAGGAACGGCCTTATGGACCTTGATGCGCAATCTGCAGAATGATCATATGAAGGAATTAGATACAGAGAATCCTATTCTGGTCTTCCGCGACGGTGTTTTCCAAGACACCATCAATTATAACCGTGCGTTGGACGTAAATAAGCCGCGTACTTTTGACCGCAACCTTCGCATTGCGCTTGGCCTGGATAAAGATGGTGCAGACCAAGTATTACTGGATGTGGACAACATCAATCCAGAGGACTTAATGTCATACGGTGGCTTGGGCCTCTTCAGCGCACAAGAATTACTCAACTTCGGTGGGGGTTCTTATGTAAGCTATTATGGCTATGATTACACAGGCCAAATGCTGACGTATAATCCGTCTTTGTCTGACTTCTTCAAGGCAAAGGATGCCAACGGAAACCGCACCTATCCTATGGCCGCGTTCCAGCCGATTTACATGGCAGGGTATATCCAAGATCAGTTTCTATTCAATGACCTCTTTTTTAATATCGGTGTGCGTGTTGACCGCTTTGACGCCAACCAGCCCGTGTTAAAGGATCCCTTTACCCTTTACAATAGCCGCACGGTGGCGGATGTGCGCGCCATGGGCGGCCTTGAAGGAAGCGATATCCCAGAATCAATTGGGGATGATTATGTTGTGTATGTAGACAACATCAAGAACCCGAAGCGTATTGTGGGTTACCGCAGTGGCTTCGATTGGTTTAATGCAGATGGCTCACCGCAATCTAATCCTACCCTCATTTCTAATCTTTCAGGGGGTCAGGCAAAGCCTTGGATCTTTGAAGACAACTTTACAGATCAGGGCAATCCAGATCAGCCTGTCTTGAGCGAGAAAAGCTTCAAGGATTACAGCCCCCAGGTGACGGTGTCTCCACGTATCTCATTCCAGTTCCCTATTTCGGATGAGGCGGAGTTCTTTGCGCACTACGACCTATTGGTTCAGCGTCCCAGTGCTGGGCTGTCCCGCTTTAACCCAGTCAACTATGTGAACTTGGAGTATGGATCTTCCACTTTGCCTAACCCAGAGTTGCTTCCTCAGAAAATGACGGAATATGAAATTGGTTTCCGTCAAATGTTGGGCGAGCGTTCTGCCTTAAAGGTCAATGCCTTCTACCGAGAGTACCGCGACTTGATCCAAACCGTTTCCGTTACGGAGGCCTATCCTACCACCTACATTATGTATGGCAATCGTGACTTCACTACTGCAAAAGGATTTAGCTTTCAGTATGACATGCGCCGCACAGGAAATGTCATGTTGAATGCGCAGTACTCACTCTCCTTTGCAGATGGTACGGGTTCGGGTGTAAACTCCGGTCTTGCCCTAGCGCGTTCGGGTCAACCCAACTTGCGCTATATCCAGCCATTGGACTATGACCAGCGTCATACTGTCTCAGGAAATCTTGACTTCCGCTATGGAAAGGGAACGGATTACAACGGTCCAGTGATCAAGAACATCCGCATTTTTGAAAATGCAGGGGTGAACCTATTGGGTACGGCATTTTCAGGCTGGCCCTATTCACGTCGTGTGCGTGCCTATGCTTTGACCGAATTAGCTTCCCCTATTGTGGGGGTCCTCAACGGCTCACGTAAGCCCTGGCAGTATAAGATTGACATGACAGCCAACAAGGTTTGGTATTATGCAAAAAATAAAAAGAGCGTTGAAGTATACATGCAGGTATTGAACCTCTTGAATACCGCCAATGTTCTTAATATCTATCCGTTCACAGGGTCTCCTACGGACGATGGATACTTGGCATCCTCACGGGGCCAGCAGGCCATTTTGTTTACGACCAATGCGCAGTCATTTGCTGACTTGTATAACGTAAGCATGGTCAATCCTTTCAACTTCTCTGTTCCCCGTCAAATTCGCCTAGGTGTGCGCCTAGGTTTGTAAATGATTGAATTCCGAATTCCTATGAAGAAGATTCTATTTGGTTTTGCCTGGCTGGCTGCTACAGCCGCATTAACTGCCCGTCCCGATATCAATACGGTAGGGGCGAGAGGACTTTCAAACAAAACGGTTGAGGAGCTCTGCCAGCCTGCACGTGCCCAGACCGACCTAAACATTAACAACGTTCGTGCAACCATCCTAGCCGGTGGTGACATGTGGTGGGATTTGAACACTGCGCGTTACGAGGTGCCTAAAGGAGGCGGTAAGCACTCCATGTTTGCTGGTGCCCTTTGGCTTGGTGGATTGGACGAAGGAAATCAGCTCAAATTAGCTGCTGTGACCTATCGTCAGCGTGGTGTTGACTTCTGGCCTGGCCCTCTTTCAACGGACGGCCTTGCGTCTATCAACAAAGAAATTTGCGATAAGTATGACAAACAGTGGTTGATTACACGTGAAGAAGTAGAAATGCACCGCGCTTGGTTGCTTTGTAAAAACGATCCTGATTGTGATGTCGCTGATAAATTCCCTGGCTATGAAGGCAATATTCCTGACATTATTTTGGAATGGCCAGCACACGGTGCAGAAGGGGAATTGCCCTACCAATTAGCGCCCTTCATTGACCTTGATGGCGACCAGCGTTATGACCCATTAGAAGACTATCCAGCGTATGACTTAGATCGTCAATTTGACTGCCGCCGAAAAGAGACGGATGTCCTTTATGGTGACCAGACGATTTGGTGGGTCTATAATGACCGTGGTAACATCCACACAGAAACTTCTGCGGGTGCGCTTGGTTTCGAGATTCGTGCACAGGCATTTTCATTTGCCACGAATGACGAGATTAACAACATGACCTTCAATAATTACCGGATCATCAATAAATCGACTTTCCGGTTAACCAATACCTACTTCTCTACATGGTTTGACCCGGACTTGGGTAACTATTTGGATGACATCATTGGTTGCGACATCCCTCGTGGATTGGGTTATTGCTACAATGCGGACTTAAATGATGAAGGCCCTTTGGGCTATGGCCTCAACCCACCTGCGGTAGGGTTTGACTTCTTCCAGGGTCCCTTTGCAGACTATTTTGATGGACTTGATAATGACCGTGATGGTTGTATTGATGGGGTGCGGGATGACAATGGAGACTGTGTAGAAGAAAACCCTGTTACCGGGGTCAATGAGCGTATCATCATGTCAGGTTTCATGTATTACAACAATACAGGATCTGCCTTCTCTGGTAACCCAAATACCGCTGCGGAGTATTATAACTTTATGCAGTCGCGTTGGAAGAATGGGAATCCATTGGTGGTTGAGACACCTTCAGGTCCAGGTAACCCTGCCAATGGTGACGGATTCACTGCGGATGGTTCTGGATTATCTACGCTATTTGCCTACCCCGGTAATACCTATGACACAACCGGAAACAATGCACCAACTGCCTCTCAAAACTGGTATGAGTCGCCAAACAACTCAGAAGATAAGCGTGGTTTGCACAATGCCGGACCCTTCTCCTTGGCGCCTGGCGCCCTCAACTTTATCACGACAGGTGTGGTTTGGGAGCGTGACTACAACAAGGCAGACTTATTTGCTTCTGTAGAAAAGATTTTGATTGCGGACGATAAGGCGCAAAGCTTATTTGACAATTGTTTCCAAATCTTGAATGGCCCCGATGCCCCAGATATGGAAATTCAAGAGCTTGACCGCGAAGTGATTTTGATGCTGAGCTACCGTGATGGGCAGAACAACCAGCACTTGGATTACGAAGAAATTGATCCGTTGATTCCTTTCTCGGACAACACGTTTAAGTTTGAAGGATTTCAAATCTTCCAAATGACCAATGCCAACGCTTCTGTCGGTGACCGGTATGATCCCAACCAAGCGCGTTTGATTGCCCAGTGTGACATCAAGAACGGCATTGCGCGTTTGATCAACTGGGAACTAGATGCAGACTTAGAGTTGTTGATCCCTCAGGACATGACGCTTGAAAATAATGATGAAGGCATTCAGATGAGTTTCCGCGTAAAGGAAGATGCATTTGCAACGGGTACAGACCGTCGTTTAGTCAATCATACCCCCTACTATTTCACGGTGGTGGCTTATGCATACAACGAGTACGAGCCGTTTGATCTAGTACTTCATCCTAGTGGGCAGCGTAAGCCCTTCCTGGGTGGACGTAACAACGTGAAGAAATACCAGGGCATTCCGCACATGGTGGACTCTGAGGCCGGTGGAACCGTTCAGAATTCATCGTATGGATATAGCCCGATCATCACGCGCATCGAAGGAATGGGCAATGGCGGAACAACATTAGAATTAGATTCAGCCTCTCATGATGCAATTGTCAAAAATTATGTTTTGAGTAACCCCACGTACAAGAGTGGATATGGCCCTGTCAATGTGAAAGTGGTGGATCCCTTGAATGTACCTTCTGGTAACTACCGCTTGCGTTTTGATGGCACGGGCAGCAATGCTAACTGGCAGGTAGAGGATATGGCAGGCAATGTGATTGCGACATCTATGACCGCGATCTCCTTTATTAATGAGCAGATTATTCCTGAACTTGGATTGAGCGTTGAGATTCGTGACCAGGAGAATCCAGGAAATGACCCGGATAATGCACGTAATGCAGGAATTCTTGAATCAGAAGTTATTTATGAAGATCCAACCCAAACGTGGTTATCTGGTGTCAAAGATGACGACAGCTATGGACCGCGCAACTGGATTTTAGCAGGCCAAAATGACCTTTCGTCTAAACCAGGCTCTTATTACCGTGATTATCCGAATGACCCAAAGTCACTATTTACAAATATTGTAGGTGGGACATGGGGGCCATTCCCCTATGTGAGTTATTTGGGTCGCGGGTACGATGCAGGCAACAATATCTATGGTATGGGTCCGGCAGACTCTTCGATGTCTGCCTTTAGTGCCCGCATGAATCCACGTGATTTGCATAGTGTGGACATTGTCTTCACAAAGGATCATACCAAATGGACGCGCGTTCCTGTATTGGAAATGGGTGAAGACCAAGATTTGACAGAAGGCGCCGTGCGCAAATGGCGTTTGCGTTCAGGGTTGAGTTGGGACAAGCAGCCTGACGGCACGTTGGTTCGTAACGCAACGGAGACAGGATGGTCTTGGTTCCCTGGCTATGCGATTGACGTTGAGACGGGTACTCGTTTGAATATCGCCTTTGGTGAGAATTCATGGATGGTAGCGGACAATGGCAATGATATGTTGTTCAACCCTTCAGACCGTCTATCAACCTACCCTGCGGATCCTGTTACAGGTGGTTTTAAGTTTGGTGGCCAGCACAACATTTATGTTTTTGGGCCCTTCTTCCAACAAGGACTTTCTAAAGTGCCTTTGGATTATACGGGAGCTGATGAGACCCTCAACCCACTTTATACCGAGTTGAATAACATGGGCCAGATTCTGAATCGCAATAAAGTTACCAAGTCCTTGATGTGGGTAAGCATTCCATTGATGGATCGACGCTTTGCTGACCGAGATCTGTACACGGATATGCCTTCGGATGCGCGCGTACGTATCCGTATAGCACGCCCCTATGAGAAGTATGAAACGGATGGCACCAACAACAGCAATCCTTTATACAACTTTAACACCAACAATGTGGCCACAGACAAGGGCAACAATCTTGTGGCTTTCAATGCTTTGGACAACATTCGCGTGGTGCCAAATCCATACTTCAGTATGTCTGCCTATGAGCAGTCACAGTTGGATAACTTGGTTAAAATCACCAATCTGCCCGTAAATTGCACCATCAATATTTACTCCGTAGAAGGAGCTTTGGTGCGCACATTGCGCAAGGACAACAGTGACACGTGGTTGTATTGGGACTTGAAAAATAATTATGGTGTTCCTATCGCAAGTGGCGTGTACCTTCTTCACATTGATGCCCCTGGCATCGGCGAGAAAGTAATTAAATTCTTTGGAACCCTTCGTCCATTTGACCCAACTGGATTCTAAGCATAGAACAGATGATGAAAAAGACTCTCCTAACACTCGCACTTGTTGCAGCCGGTTCGGTTGCATTTGCCGGAAACCCTGTACGTTCTGGTTCTGCTGGCGCCTCCGAATTATTGATAAATCCCTGGGCGCGCACAGCGGGCTGGTCAGAGGCAAATACCGCCAACGTTGTGGGGATGGAATCTATGTATGGCAATATTGCAGGCATGGCGTTTACGACAGGATTACAAACAGGATTTGCCAATAGTCAGTGGTTAGTGGGAAGTGGTATTCAATTGAATTCCGCCTCTTTTGCTACGCCAGTAGGCAATGATGGAGTCCTTGGCGTCCACATCACGGGCATGAATTATGGCCAAATTGAAGTAACCACAACTGAGTTGCCTGAAGGCGGTGCAGGTTATTTCAGCCCTTCTTCGACCATTATTGGAATTGCGTATGCCAAGAAATTCACACAGAGCATCTATGGCGGAATCAACATTAAACTGTACAATTCAAGTATTAGTAACCTGAATGCAACGGGCGTTTGTTTTGATGCAGGGGTACAATATGTCACGGGGGCTGAACGCGATTTTCGTTTTGGCATCACATTGCGCAACATCGGCCCATCATTTGGCTATTCGGGTGATGGTATGGCCATTGTATTGCCTGTACCGACAGGATCGCACACGAGCACCTTCGATAGTCGTACGGAGCAATTTGAATTGCCAACCCAGTTAGCGATTGGTGCTTCGAAGCGCTTTGACTTGGATGCAAAAAACCGCTTAAATCTTGCGGGAAATTTTATCTCAAACTCTTTCAAGAAAGATCAATTCACGGTTGGACTGGAGTTTGATCACAATGACATTTTCCAAGTGCGCGCATCTTATGCAGCCTTTGACAACCGATTTGACGGAATAGCCAACGAGGCATTCTCTGGACCCGCTATGGGCTTTAGTGTCAATGCCCCAACAGGCGGAACCTCCAAGCTTAGTTTGAGTTACGCATACCGTTTAACTAATTCCGCCTTTGCGGGCGTCCACACGATGGGCGCTACGCTTATGCTCTAAGCGAAAATTTTTATTCCCTTCCTTCAATGAGATCCCCTCGGGGATCTCATTCTCGTTTAAAACTTCATCACTATGACCGTATCCTACCTAACCCCGGAGGGCTTTAAAAAGCTCAAGGAAGATCTTGAACAGCTTAGGTCTGTAGAGCGTTCGCGGATATCTGCCCAGATTGCAGAAGCGCGTGACAAAGGCGATCTAAGTGAAAATGCAGAGTATGATGCAGCCAAAGAAGCCCAAGGGCTCCTGGAGTTAAAAATTGCCAAGATGGGAGTGGTCATGGCCAATGCACGCATCATAGATGAGAGTCAGTTGGACAGTAGCAAAATCTTGATCTTATCCAAGGTTAAATTGCGTAATCCGATAAATAAAATGGAATTCTCCTACACGCTTGTCGCGGAGCAAGAAGCAGATTTGAAGGCAGGTAAAATCTCGGTTAACAGCCCCATTGGAAACGGTCTTTTAGGACGTACCGTAGGGGAGACGGTGGTCATTGAGATCCCCAATGGCACCATGCAGTTGGAAATTCTTGACATCACGCGATAAGGAAGCAACGCCATGGCATCCATTTTTACCAAAATCATGCAAGGCGAAATTCCTTGCCACAAAGTGGCGGAAAGTGCGCATGCGATGGCTTTTCTCGATATTCGCCCCTTATCAAAAGGCCACACACTTGTTGTGCCAAAAATGGAAGTCGATCGACTATTTGACCTTCCCGAAAATGAGTTTAAGTCTGTGTGGGCATTTGCGCACAAGGTGGCAAAAGGCATGGAAGCATGTATTCCGTGTAACCGGATTGGGGTTGCCGTGTTAGGCTTCGAAGTTCCACACGCACACATACACTTGGTCCCGTTGAGAACGGAAGGTGACCTCAATTTTGCACGACCAAAATTGCAGTTGACATCTGCGGCCCTAGAGGAAATTGCAGCAGAAATAGCCGGGTCTATAGAGACACTGGCCTCCTAATGCGCTGAGGCAAAATTATTTGCTTTTTTCATCTTTTACGCGATCTGGATGCTGGGTCAAGAAAGCTGCCCAAGAACCTTTCCCCTTTCCCTTAGGTGCCGCTTTTAATTTTGATGGGGAAACGGTTCGGATGGGCGAGTCTAATGCGTATGCGTGGCAAGTGGCAACGGCCAAACCATCCGTGGCATCTAGTGATTTGGGCATTTCCTTTAGGCCATAGATGTGTTGGAGCATTCCGCTTACTTGTTCCTTGCTGGCGGCACCATTGCCTGTGATAGCCTGTTTTACTTTCCGCGGAGAATATTCCTCAACAGGAATTCTTGCAGCTAGACCTGCGGACATAATCACCCCTTGTGCTCTTCCAAGTTTCAGCATAGATTGAACATTCTTACCAAAGAAGGGAGCTTCCATGGCAAGCGTATCAGGACGATAGATAGCAAAAAGTTCTGCGATGGCTGAGTGGATGTCGGCCAATCGATCAAAAGGATCTTTTTTTGGATTTAATTTAAGCGCATCTAGGTGAAGACACGTGAGCTTTTTTCCTTCTACTTGGATGATCGCATAGCCCAAAATTACGGTACCAGGATCGACGCCAAGGATGATCATGGTTTAAAGGGCAGTTGAATCAATGCCCTTGTACCCGCTACGGGAAGTTGGGGCTTGATATAAGCGCAATCCAAAGGCGGGAGCGGCGGCAATCAGGTGATCAAAAATGTCCGAGACAACACCTTCATAGGGCACCCAATTAATTTCTTTGGCAAAGCAATAAATCTCCAAAGGGACCCCGGTTCCTAGAGGTTGCAATTGGCGAACCATTAAGGAATGCTCTTTTGATATTAGAGAATGTTCTTCCAAATAGGCAGTGGCATACATGCGAAAGATGCCCAAATTGGTCATATGGCGGCCATTAACTGGATTGTCTTTATTCGCTCCTACTGCGGTATTATGTTTGGAAATGTCACGTTGGCGCTCTTCTAGGTATGCACTCACGCGCTCAATGCCTTGTATGTGTTCTAGCAATGTGTCGTCACAGAAATGGACACTATCCAAATCCAATACTAAATTCCGTTTGATCCGGCGCACGTTGGCGATTTGCATTCCGCGCCAATTGACAAAACTGTCTGTCACAAATGCTTTCGCGGGGACAGAGGAGATGGTATTGTCAAAATTCTTGATTTTGACCGTAGTCAAGTCAACACTTAAAACATCTCCATCCACTCCATATTTTTCAAAGGTGATCCAATCTCCTTTGCGAAGCAGATCATACATCGAAATCTGAAAATTGGCTAACAATCCATTGATGGCATCCTGGAAGATCAAGATGATGATGGCCGTTGCCCCGGCCATGCCCGCAAGTAAATTGCCCAAAGGCGTTTCTGACGCAATAGAAACAGCGGCTAAAATGGCTATAAACCAGGTCATAAACTGTAGCACGGAAAGCAGGGTCCGAATAGGCTTGTCTTTAAAACGTTCCTGATCTTCGAGGACATGGCTTGTCGCGCGGGCAGTCCGGTTTAATAAGAGGGCAATCTGGTAGACCAATAAATAACTCAGACCTTTTTGTAGAGGAGAAATCCAATCTGTGGCATGCTCAAAAACCACTGGGATAAATGCGCGTACCAGGATAGTCGGCAATAGGTGGACCAACGCCTCAAAAACTTTTTCTTTCAAAAAATGGTCATCCCAAGTTGCTTTGGTTTTTAAGACCCAGCGACGAATTATCCGCATAAGGATGCTGCGCGTGACATAATCAGCCAAAAGACTCACTAAGACGAGCACCACAAAATCAACCCCTACCGTGAGCCCGGCAACAAGGGATTCACTAAGGTCTTGTGATTCAAAAAAAGTTCGGGCCCAATGGCCAGGATTAATTGTTGTAGGGTCCATAGGGGTAAAGGTAAAGGTTCCCCTTGAAATCACTTAAGGGGTGATGGTTACAGCGGCTTGCCTTCGGGCAGACGCGTAGAAATAACCGAGGGCAAAGTCATCCGGGTTGCCATCGCGGTAAATATTCCCCACAATGGGGGCAGGGGGGGCATCAAACAGCCCACCGACTTGCAGCGTCTGTTCGCGCAATAATTGTAGATAGCTGAATAAGCCCAAGGGAATGCTGCCGATTTCTAACGTGTAGGTCACGCCTACAGTGTCTGGACCAGCCACCTCAATAGCGGGAAGATCTAGGCCATTGTTTGCCCGCCCATCCAAGAATCCGTCATCAAAAACACTCAAATTGAAGGGAGCATTTTCGAGGGTATCATTGCGCCAGATTTTGGCGCGATAATAGTCGCCGGATCCGGCAATTTCAGTCCAGTGGGCATACACATAATAGCCTTCACGCACAAAAGGCGCCCGAGGGACAAAGGCACTATAGATAGAGTCGATGGTTTGACAACGCCCCATGGCTTCGGGTGCAGAGCGCCATGTTCCGTAGGGGAGATCACCGTTCTGGGGAAGGGTGACCGCTGCGTGATATGACTGGGCATAGCTGCCGATAAAATCACCATCGTAATGGCCCTTTCCCACATGATGTAGCGTGTCTACGGGCAGGCCATTTTCATATAAAATAACCAGGGCATTCTCTACCGATGGATTGGCTGTTTCGCTCAGATAATTCACGCTCCAACTTAGGTCTGCATAAACGGATTGGTTGTCCCCTACTGACCCATTAACGATGAGTCGAATTTCTCCATCTGGCAAGGTCAAGTCAATGGGGTCCTGACAACCCGTGAAGAGGATGCCCGCGCCACTGACAGCAAGGAATGCTGCGCTAAAAAAAATACGGAGAGTCTTCATCAGAAATTGAAATTGTAGGTGAAGTAAGGGATGATCGAGCCAAAAATGGACAAGCGATAGGCCTGAACATTGGTGGGTTGTGAAAAGTCAGCACGGAAAAAGATGCTGTAGGGGTTCCGCCGCGCATAGACATTATAGGCGCCAAAGGCGAAGGAGGATTCCCATGGTTTTTGGGCTTTTTGCGCGCCAAGCGTATAGGTTGCTGAAAGATCTAATCGGTGGCTTGGCGGGGTGCGTGCGCCATTTCGGTTAGTATAGACGGGGAAGTACATGCCTTCAAATTCCGCACGCGAATCGGGGTAGGTGATGGGTCGGCCCGATTGGAAGGCAAAGCTTCCACCGACTTCCCAGGCCTTAGAAATACTCCAATTGGCGACCAAGTTGAGGTCATGTAATTTGTCGTAGTTGGCCGGGTACCACTGGCCATTGTTGATGCGCGTTTGACGGGTCCCACCATCTACATGTCTTTCTGTACGAGAAAGGGTATAGCCCAACCATCCCGTTACCGCCCCACGCTTTTTCTCCAAAAGAACTTCTGTGCCATAAGCCCGTCCAGCTCCTTTCAGGAGTTGTGTTTCGATATATTCTGTGAATATGAGATCGGCACCGTCCTTGTAGTCCAGTAAATTTTGGAATGCTTTGTAATAGCCTTCTACACTTAACCGAATGCCATTGTCGCCAAAGTTTTGTGCCCAACCTAACGCAACTTGATCTACGGTGGCCGGTTCAATAAATTGTCCTGCTGGGCGCCATACATTCACTGGGGTAGCCGTGGTGTTGTTGCTGATTAGGTGGATGTATTGCCTCGATCGGTTATAACTAGCCTTGAGGGCAGATCGTGCACCTACCTGATAGTTCAGGGCCAATCTTGGCTCGAGTCCTGCTAGGCCCGTATAGGAAGCAATGATTTCCCCTGGGGCATAAGGCACAATGCCTGTGGCCTCTTGCTGGATTGGGTTATGGGGATTGCGGTATACTTGAATATCTCTTCCGCCCAAATTGAAAAAGGTACTGTAGCGTAGCCCATAGGTGGCAGTGAAAACATCCGTAATGCGCCAGTCATCGCTGATATAGAGCGCGGGTTCGGTGGCATATTCTTGTTGCAATTCGAGGCTAAAGACACCAGAAATGGCGCCAGGGTGAAAGACATACGCCGTGTTTTGCACGCCAAAGTCAACGGTATGAGCGGGGTTCGGGTACCAGGTCCAGCCGGCATTGGTGACATAATTCTCGATGCGTGAGTCCCAAATGAATGCAGGCTCCGCATCTACCGGTGTACCGAGTTGGTAATTATAGTCGGAATAGACGGCCGTGGCATTAAAAAAGAGGGTAGGACGAATGAGGCGATTCCACCGGAGGGTACTCGTCCAGTTCCCCCAGCCAAAATCAAAAAGGTCAGATGCCCCAAACTGATCACGCCCAAAATATGAACTCACAAAAACGCGGTCTTTGTCACTCAGTTTTGCATTGATTTTGATATTCAGGTCATAAAAATAAATGGTCGTATTATCCAACTCAGGGGAGTTAAACAATGGGAAGAAAAGGTCAAAATAAGAACGGCGCCCCGCCAGCATAAAATTGACTTTGTCTTTCACTAAAGGACCTTCAATCATTAGACGACTGGAGAGGAGACCAATACCTCCCGTTCCTGCAAATTTTTGGCTGTTACCTTCTTTTTGTCGTACATCCAAAACAGAAGAGAGTCGACCTCCATAATGAGCGGGCATTCCGCCTTTATAGAGCTTTACATCTTTTACGGCGTCTGCATTAAAGATGCTAAAGAACCCAAAGAGGTGGGAAGAATTATATACAGGCGCTTCATCTAAAAGAATAAGGTTTTGATCCGCATTGCCTCCTCGCACGTTAAAACCGCTAGCGCCTTCCCCAACGGTCGAAACGCCGGGCAACAAGGTGAGGGTTCGGATAATGTCGGTTTCGCCTAAAAGCTGAGGGACCTTCTTAATCTCCTTTGCTGTGAGGGAACTTACGCTCATTTCCGTTGTGGTCACGTTGGCGTTTAGTCGTTCCGAAACGACCTCCACTTCGCCTAACTGGGTAGATTCTTCCTTCAGGGTAATATTGAGGGTTTTTGCTGTATTTAAAGGCCCCAGTACCTGCTTAAAAGGCGCATAGCCGATATATTCCACACGGATGGTGTAGGAGACTCCCTTTGGGACCGTGAGGCTGTAAAAGCCATAAGGGTTGGTCGTTGCGGTGGTATTTCCACTACTGGACCGAGCTACCACGAGAGCCGAGGGGATACTTTCCCCACTGCTTGCCTCAGTAAGGGTTCCGCTGATGGTAAAATTTTGCGCCAAAATGGGCGAAATAAGGCCAATGAAGGCAAGGAAAAGTGTGATTTGGCGCATAACTTGTGTCCCTATAACCCGAGGAGGGGGAGCATGTTCAGCCCCAATTGGACAAATGCTATGCCAAGTCTTCCTTTAGGGGCACGATTTATGTACTTTCGGCGCATGCTCGCTTTGATACGCATCCTATTCATGAAGAAGAATTTAAAATTCACCCTGCCCGCATTAGTTCTATTCGCGGGACTTGTCCTTAGTTTTTCCTGGAAACCAGCGACAGATGACCAAGAAAAAGTGGTCATGCTTTTGGTCCATGATGCGCTCAGTGGGATCCACTATCAGCCAAAACCCTTTGATGACGCCTTGTCTGAGGAAGTGTTTGCATTTTTCTTGGAATCCATGGATGCAGAAAAACGGTTTCTCTTGCAAGAGGATGTGGAGGCCATGGCCGTGTATCGAGATCGCTTGGATGATGCCTTGATCCAATCTGACTTGACCTTTTTTAACCTGACACAAGAACTTTGGAACAAGCGCTTTAAGGAGACCCAACAATTATATCAGGACATTTTATCGGCGCCCTTGGATTATGGCCGGTCGGCCACATTTGAAACCGATGCCGAAAAACGCCCCTATGCGGCGGATGCGGAAGGCATGAAAGCGTATTGGACAGATTACTTGACGTTCCGTGTTTTGAGCAGACTGTATGACCGTTCTATCGCTGCTGATTCTGCAGGTCAAGCGAAATTCACGTTGGGTGACGAAGGCTTTGCGGAAGAAGAAAAGAAGGCGCGCGAAAAGGAATTAGACATCCACAATGAGTGGTTCAGCAGTATGTCAGACATGGAACGTGCCGATTGGTTTGGGTTGTACATCAATGCCTATACCGGTGTATTTGATCCGCATACCCAGTACTTTCCACCGCGACAGCAAGAGAATTTTGAAATTGAAATGACGGGTCAATTAGAAGGTATTGGTGCGTCTTTGCAACAAGATGGAGAGTTTACGGTCGTCACCAGTATTGTGACCGGATCTGCCTGCTGGCGTCAAGGGGATCTAGAGGTGGGGGACAAGTTGCTAAAGGTGGCGCAAGGTGAAGCTGAGCCCGAAGACATTGTAGGGATGAGTACGAACAAAGTGGTTTCCAAAGTGCGTGGGAAAAAGGGAACAGAAGTGCGCCTTACGGTGCGCAAAAAAGACGGGACGGAGAAGATCATTTCCATCGTCCGGGATATCGTAGAAATTGAAGCCACATTTGCTCGTTCTGCACGATTGGGGGCAGAGGGCAAAACGGGGTATATCCGCCTGCCTAAGTTTTATGTTGACTTCTATGATGACAACAACCGGAACTGCGCAGAAGACGTCAAGAAAGAAATAGACATTCTCAAGGCGCAAGGAATGGAGCGCCTCATCTTTGACCTTCGGGGGAATGGTGGAGGTTCACTTCCTGCTGCAGTGGATATTGCGGGACTCTTTTTTGACAAGGGACCGGTTGTTCAAGTAAAAACATCCGGGCAGCGTGTTCGCTCTTATGACGACCGCGCAGCGGGGGCAGCCTGGGAGGGACCCTTGTTGGTTATGGTTAATGAGGGAACCGCCTCAGCGTCTGAAATTGTCGCAGCGGCTTTACAAGATTATGACCGTGCTATTGTGGTGGGAACGCGTCAAACATTTGGCAAGGGCAGTGTACAAAACATGCTGGATTTAGATAGGGCGGCAGGCCCATTCAATACCTCAAAGCCCCTTGGAGCATTAAAATTAACGATTCAAAAATATTACCGTGTGACGGGCGGAACCACACAGCTTCAAGGCGTAGAGAGTGATGTGGTGTTGCCCCACCCGTACCAAGAGATTCCCTACGGTGAAAGAGAATTAGAAAATCCTTTGGCGGTCGATGGCGTTGACCCAGCGATGGACAAAATTCGTCACACAGCAAAACCCTATGTAGCGGAAGCCCAGGCGCGCATCGAAGCTAACCCTGAATTTTCACGTATTGCTACCTATGCGCACTGGCTGAAAATGCAGCAAGATCAAACCTTGGTGCCTTTGCGTTATGACCTGTATTTTGCACGTGAAGCCCGCATGGAGGAGGACTCCAAGGTCTATGATGATTTGCTAAAGTCGACGGACACCCTCGCGGTAAGCTATGCCTACCCTGAGCAAGAGACCACGTTGGACAGCGCAAAAGTGACGGAGTATACGCGTTGGTTTAAGAATCTCTCGACGGACATCTATCTGGGCGAAGCTGTGCGCATCGTGCAGGCCATGCCCAGACAAAGCGAAAACCAGGATTGAGACCTGCATGCACCTAGTATATCCTATATGAACGAAGGGAATCCCCCATCTACCCACTTATTGTCCAAGCTCTGGGCGCACGGGCTTGGTAGGTGGGGCTTGCTCATTTTGGGACTTTGGATCGTCGTAGCCATAGGCGCATATACATTCATCCTAGATAAGACGCCCGATGCCAATCGAATGCAATTAGCCTATGCAGCACAGCCCATGGGAGCGGATTTGCCCATAGAAGCAGCGCAGCGGACTGCCCAGCGCCCTTGGAGCTGGTGGGTGACAGGGGATCCCACCCTGCCGCAATGGGAAGCGCATCCATCAGGACATATGCGCTTTTGGTTAGGAACGGACCGCTATGGTCGAGACCTCGCGAGTCGGTTGATCCTAGGTGCGCGTATTTCTTTGAGTGTGGGCCTTATTTCTGTTTTCATCGCGCTTTTATTGGGCATTCCATTGGGTGCGGTAGCCGGCTATTATGGAGGCAGGGTTGACAGCGTACTGCAGACCATCATTCAAATATTTTGGAGCATTCCCACCTTTCTCATGGTCATTGCCTTGAGTTTTGTCCTTGGGAAGGGCTTTTGGCAAGTCTTTATTGCTGTAGGCCTTACCGCTTGGGTAGAGGTAGCGCGATTGGTGCGGGGTCAGGTACTTTCGATAAAGCAAGCCGAATTTGTGCAGGCAGCGGAGGTTTTGGGCTATCGTCCAGGACGGATACTGCGCCGTCATATTTTACCCCAGGTTGTGCCTGCTTTAATTGTTTTGGCTGCAAGCCAATTTGCTTCGGCCATCTTATTAGAATCAGGGCTTAGTTTTCTTGGGATAGGGGCGCAGCCCCCAATGCCTTCTTGGGGCGGCATGATCCGAGACCATTATGCTTATTTGCTTACGGGGCAAGCACACCTGGCCTTAATTCCTGGCATCGCACTGGCATCGCTCGTCCTAGCTTTTATGGCATTGGGAACCGCCCTGCGTGATGTGCTAGATGTTCGGAGCTGAGCTTCGGTAGAGTGCAAAAAAAATCCGATGCCTGTAGGGCACCGGATAAATGAATCAAAAGTTTGTTTGATCAGAAGGGCAAGTCATCATCATCGCCGTCAAAAGCATTCGTGTTAGGCGCAGCAGGTGTAGCGGCAACAGGTGCGCCGCCGCCATAGGTAGCGCCCTGGCTAGGGGGTGCAGAAGGGGTAGCATTTTCTGCATTCTGTATGCGCCATCCCTGAATGGATACGTAGTAGCGGGTTTCGTTTTCTTTTGATGTCCATTCACGTCCGCGGATATTAATGGAGACCGTTACTTTTTGTCCTTCTTGGACGCGGTTCAACAAATCTGCACGGTCTTGCGTGAACTCAACTAGAATGGGTTGGGGATATTGCTCATCGGTTTGCACCACCAATTCGCGTTTGCGAAAAGCGGGGCTCACTTGTTGAACATCCATGATTTTTTTTACGGTGCCTGTGATTTCCATGTGTACGTATTGAAAGAAGAATTGAAGTTACAAATTAGGGCTTCCCTTTGGGGCATTCAAGCGGTCTGTGAGAAGAATTTTCCACGCCTTTTTCACTTTACTTAATTCAAGTGCCTCTTTAGCGTAATGATGAAGCATTTCGCGGCGTTCGATGCGGTCAGAGGTTTGTTCAAAGATTTCGCGAATTCTACGGTGCGTTGCAAATTCCGCAATTTCTTCTTCCGTTGGAAGCATCTCCACATTGCCTAATCGGCCGAGGTCATTGCCGCTAAGGATGGTGGATTTTTGAATAGAAGGCGGCAAAGCATCTACCCCAATACCGCGGGTAGCAATGGGCTTTTCAACCTCAAAAAGGGCATCGCCGTTTGCTCGGACATACCAATCACCGCCGAGGCGTCCTACTAAATCTAGCTGATTTTGATCCAAACGGCCCTCTTCATCTAACACGGAGCTATGAATGTGAATGAGCTTTACTTCACAAATAACCAGATTACCTGCGCTAGGCCCATCGCCCAATGCCTTTACTTCAATGACCTCACATTCCATGGCAACGGGTGCTTCGGCCACACGAGGGGGCTGCACATGCGTGCTCGGGATGGCAGTAAAGCCCGCTTTGGCGAATTCATTCACACCAGTAGCATATTCCGTGCTTGATAGGCTCGTTTGCTCCACCATCGCGTGACTGACACTGTGAATGACCACTTCGGGGACAGCAAGCACATTCTGTAGCGTGTCTTTGCTGCTGCCATCACGTCCTCTAAGGGCAGGTGAAAAAACAAGAATGGGTGGATTGGTGCTAAAAACATTGTAAAAGCTAAAGGGACTCAGGTTGACGCGCCCATCCCTATCGACCGTGGAAGCAAGGGCAATGGGCCGAGGGCCAACAGCGAACTGTAAGGTTCGCTGAAGGTCTGGAATACTGAGTTCTTCGGGCTTTAGATGGATCATAATACGCGTACGTCTATTCGTAGAACAAAAGTACCACTTCGAAACAGCAAGGCCGAATGAAAGGGAAAAATGCGAGGAACTTGTTGACAACTTTTGTGTCGTAGAGCCAATCCACTGGAAGGTAAATTTTATTGTTCTCAGTCTGAAATTGCTAATTATTTGAACGTCTCCTACTCTACCTTGACAAGGCTTAAACGAGAATGGCGAGATTTACACGAAGAACGTTAGTCATTTGCACTTGCTCCCCTATCTTTGCGCCATCCTAAAACTGCGGATGTGGCGAAATTGGTAGACGCACCAGACTTAGGATCTGGCGCCGTGAGGCGTGGGGGTTCGATTCCCTTCATCCGCACTAAAGTAAAATGACCATGTCAACCGAAATCGTTTTTGCTGTGATCAGCAGCCTCCTCGTTGTCTTTTTGTTCATGATGTTGAATCTCATGAAGACCTGGATCGGAAAGCTTGAGGACCGAATCAAATCCTTGGAAGACAAGAAATAAAAAAAGCCGGCGGAAGCCGGCTTTTTTAATGGTCTAAAGTTGCCTTTTACTTTTTATAGTATACTTCAACTCGACGGTTTTTATCTGCATTCACTGCATTGGCTGGGCTTTCCTTGCCTTCGGAACGCACCTCAATTTGTGATGCATGAACGCCATGCTTAATGACAAGGGCATTTGCCAAGGCTTGTGCTCGATTTAGGCCTAGGGTGTAGTTGTAGGCATCTGTTCCAACCTCATCGGTGTGGCCAATAATCACAATGGTTTGATCTGGATTGGCCTGGATGGTCGCAACGACTTCAGCCAATAGGGCTTGGCTTTCTGCGGTGTAATTGGTTTGGTTAAATTGGAAATAGAGTGTGGCAATATGGGTAAGTTCAAGGGGCTTTTCAACTTCCTTAATGATTTCCTTAATGACTTCTTCTTTGATGACTACCGTTTCAACAATACGCACAGTGTCCACACGCGGAGCCTCGCTTGGCTTTGCAGTGCGGCGGCTGACAGTGATGACTCTTTTAGGACTAGATTCTTTTGGTGCGCCAAAACGATAAGCAACACCAATAGTAGTTCCAACCCAATTGGAATATCCCAGACGCAAGGTGATCGGGTTAAATACGAGGCCTAAGCCAATCTCCTTGCGCACTTTGCCAAAGCTATGTCCGAGGCCATAAGGACCCACAGGACTGAGGCCTGCAAAAGCATACAGGCTAGAGTTTAGTGTAAGCATAGGGCCAACGGTATAACGCTGGTAATTCCCATCTCCATTAAAGTCGTCAATAAAGTTTACTTCGTTGCGCTGCTCATAGGTAGCATAAATACCTAGACCCTTAAAAAGATTGGCGCCTGCCACGGTTAAACGGGGAATATAAAAATCTTCTGTATGCTTAAGGGCCATTCCGCCTCCTACTTCAATGGAAGGAGTGGTTTGTGAAATGCCCACTACAGAGGTGAGGGCAAGTATAGCGGCGAAGATTTTTTTCATGGCTTTTGCGGTTTAAACCCAAAGATAAGTGTTTAGTAAAGACCTAATATATATGAATTATACCCTTTATATCAGAAAATGGTCTCTTCGTCGTTTATTACGGTAGTTTTGCCCTTAGAATGTACCGATTGAAACACCTTTTTCTATTTTTCATGCTTGTGTGGCCACTATTTCTGTTGGGGCAGAGCGTGGCCATTGAAGTGCCCCATGCGTTTCATGGCACCCATTTTAAGACCTTTTTGGAGCAGGGAACCAGTGTCCGCACCTGGTACGAGGTCTCCGGAAGAAATGCGGAGGATTATATGGAAGTGGTCCGCCGTATTTATCAACCCAGCAAAGATCAAACGCTTCGGATTTTGGATACCTATGGCGATGACCAGCATACTGCGGTGAAAATCGAAGCCAAGGGTTGGATTTATATATTGATTCAATCTAATATGGGCATGGCGGATTCTAAGATCCAAGCCCGTCAGAAAGAAGGCCAGGACTAATTGTCCATATTTTCTTGCTTAATTACCTTTGGGCCTCTTCGCCACTTTAGCTCAGTTGGTAGAGCATCGCATTCGTAATGCGAGGGTCGTGGGTTCGAGTCCCATGAGTGGCTCTTAAGCCTAGCGCGAGTGCTGAAATGGTAGACAGGCTAGACTCAGGATCTAGTGTCCGTAGGATGTGGGGGTTCGAGTCCCCCTTCGCGCACAACAGAATCCCCGCCGGAATGGCGGGGATTTTTGGTTTTGGTGCAGGTCTTTTCTTTGAATAGACGCGCATCCCATAATCGCTTCGTACCTTTGCCGTCCTTTTTTGAAAGACTCTGAACTTATGAATGTTTCCCACACTATTGACGCCAAGAACAACGGGGTCATCTCTATTGAAATTGCCCAATCTGATTTTTCGGAAAAAGTAGAAAAGTCATTGACAGATTACCGCAAACGTGCCAACATTCCTGGCTTCCGTCAAGGCATGGCGCCCATGACGATGATTCGCAAACAATATGAGTCTTCAGTGCGCGTGGACGAGGTAAATAAATTGCTTCAAGATGGATTGTACAATTACCTCGAGTCAGAGAAATTAGAAATCTTGGGGCAGCCACTTCCCATGCCAAGCCAAGTGGACTTTATGTCAGAAAAGTTTGAAGTAAAATTTGAAATCGGCGTGGCACCTTCTTTTGACCTGGACATCAGTGAAAAGGTAAAGCTTCCCTATGTTGAAATTGAACCGACAAAATCTGTTCTAGATGAGGAAGTGGACAATATTCGCAACCGCTATGGCAAGATGTCTGAAGTGGAAGCGGTGGGTGCCGAAGACATTCTCTTTGGAGGCTTTCAAATGGTAGACAAAAAAGGTCAACCTGTAGAAGGAACAGAGGTAAAAGAAGGACGTGTTGGCGTAAAGTCTATTAGCGACAAGAAGGTGGCAAAGGCGGCAATAGCCATGACAAAGGGCGAAACGTTAGAATTGAATGCAAGCAAGCATTTCATGGATTCTTTTGCGCTAGAAGAGGTGCTAGGTTTAACAGAAATAGAGCAAGCAGCCAGCACAGGGTTGTTTGTTTTGACGTTGAAGACGATTTATCATCTTGAGCCAGCGGAGATCAACCAAGAACTGTTTGACAAGCTTTTTGGTGAAGGAGAAGTGAGCAGTGAAGCAGAAATGCGTGGCAAGATTGAAGATGATCTGAAACGTCTTTACCAGCGAGATTCAGATACCCATTTTTTCAACACGGTCACGGACCACTTGATGAAGACGAAAATGAATCTACCTGCAGCTTTCATGAAGAAGTGGATTACCCAACAGGGTGAAAATGCCCCTAACATGGATGAGGTAGAGGAGCAGTGGCCGAATACCGAGAAAGCCATGCGTTGGCAATTGATTGAAGGCACATTGGTTCGCGAACACCATTTGCATGTTCACAAAGAAGAATTGGCCGCCCATGCTGTGGAAATGGTCAAGAGCCGCATGGCGCAGTTTGGCCAAGCTATGGATGACGAACAAGCAGAGCAACTGGCCATGAGCGTTTTGCAAAATCGTGAGCAGTCTGAGCAACTTTCGGAACAACTATTGCAAGACAAGATGATGGCTTTCTTTAAGGGCGCGTTCAGCTTGAAAACAAGTAAGAGTAGCTATGCGGATTTCCTTAAATTGGCCAATAGCAAAAAATAATATCTGTTGAAAATGGATTTCGGAAAAGAGTTTAAGCGCTACGCGATGCTGGACAAAGGCATTAGCAGCATGCACATGGAGCAATACGTCGACAATTCGTTGACGCCTTATATCATTGAGGAGCGTCAGTTGAATGTGGCGCAAATGGATGTATTCTCGCGTCTCATGATGGACCGCATCATCTTTTTGGGTACAGGCATCAATGACCAGGTAGCCAATATTGTGCAGGCACAGTTGCTCTTTTTAGAATCTGCTGACAGTAAAAAAGATATCCAGATTTATTTGAATAGCCCGGGGGGCTCTGTGCATGCAGGACTAGGTATTTATGATACCATGCAAGTAGTTAGCCCGGATGTGGCCACGATTTGTACGGGTATTGCCGCCTCGATGGGCGCTGTGTTGATGTGCGCCGGAACGGCTGGAAAGCGCTCTGCATTAAAGCATTCAAGAGTCATGATTCACCAGCCTATGGGCGGCGCACAAGGCCAGGCCAGTGATATGGAGATCACTTTGACAGAGATTTTAAAACTCAAGAAAGAATTATACGACATCATTGCCACTCATTCTGGACAGCCTTTTGATAAGGTGGAGAAGGATTCGGACCGCGACTATTGGATGACGGCAGAAGAAGCAAAGGCCTACGGCATGATTGACGAAGTGCTTACCAGTAAGAAAAATAAGTAATGGCGGAAGCTTCACAATGTTCGTTCTGTGGCCGTCCCAAAGGGGATGCGGGCTTGCTCATTGCAGGCCTGGATGCGCACATTTGTGAATCTTGCATTGAGCAGGCGCATGAAATTGTTTTAGAAGAATCAAGACAGGGCCAAGAAGACGGACCTGCCGACAACAGTTTTGAACTGCCTAAACCCAAAGACATCCGAGCACATTTGGACCAGTATGTCATTGGCCAAGATGCGGCAAAGAAGACCTTGAGCGTGGCCGTCTACAATCACTACAAACGCGTCCTGAAAGGAGGCGTAGATGATTTTGAAATTGAAAAGTCCAATGTCATTTTGGTCGGAGAAACAGGTACAGGCAAAACCTTGTTGGCACGGACGATTGCCCGGATACTCAATGTTCCTTTTGCTATTGTAGATGCCACCGTGCTAACGGAAGCAGGCTATGTAGGGGAAGATGTTGAGAGCATTCTCACGCGTTTACTGCAAGCGGCGGACTACAATGTAGAGGCGGCGCAGCGGGGCATTATTTTCATTGATGAAATTGACAAAATTGCCCGAAAGAGTGACAACCCCTCTATTACCCGTGACGTTTCGGGAGAAGGGGTACAGCAGGCCCTTTTAAAATTGCTCGAAGGAACCAAAGTGAATGTTCCCCCCAAGGGAGGGCGTAAGCACCCTGACCAGAAGTTTGTCGAAGTGGATACACGCGATATCCTCTTTGTGGCGGGGGGTGCCTTTGATGGGATTCAACGCCATATTGCGCGCCGCTTAAACACGCAGGTTGTGGGCTACGGCGGAAGCTTGCGCAGAAGCGAGATCGTTCAAGAAAATTTCCTCAGTGCCATCGCGCCGCAAGATTTAAAAGCCTTTGGCTTAATTCCTGAGCTGATTGGTCGGATGCCGGTATTGACCTTCTTAGAGCCCTTGACACGTGACACGTTGTTGCGCATCTTAACAGAACCGAAGAATGCGTTGGTGAAGCAATACACGCATTTATTTGAGATGGATGGCTTGTCGCTCACGTTTACACCCGAAGCCCTGGAATTAATCGCTGATAAAGCATTAGAGTTTAAGCTTGGCGCCCGTGGCTTGCGCAGTATTTGCGAAGCTATTCTAACGGATGCGATGTATGAGTTGCCCGAAACGGTAGAGGTAACAGCTGAAATGGTGGAAGAAAAGCTCTCTAAGACCGATGGTTTAAGAGCGGCGTAAGGCCAAAATTCTTTTCATTTCTTCTCCCAACGCACAAAAGCATAGCCGAGTGGTTGCGTTTCTGAGGGTAAAAAAGTCTCACGTGCGACCTCTTTAAAGCTGTCTTGGTAGGAGGGAAACCAGGTGTCCCCCTCAAAAATACCTTGAACTTCTGTCACTTCGATGGCATCAGCAAAGAGCAACCCTTGGGTGTACAATTCGCCCCCTCCAATGAGAAATACATTCTGGTCAATCAAAGAGGCAAGTCCAACCGCGTTTTCTAAGGAAGAGGCTATGGTGACCCCTTCCGCCTGAAAGGCAGTATTTCGTGTAACCACAATATTGGTGCGGTTTGGCAGTGGGCGGCCAATCGATTCAAAGGTCTTTCTTCCCATGATAATGGGATGACCAGAGGTGCGTTCTTTGAAGCGCTTAAGATCTTCTGGCAGACGCCAAAGCAGGGCATTTCCGCCTCCAATCAATCGATTAGAATCATGGGCAACAATAAGCGTAAACATTTGTCTAAGTTACACCGCAACCGCGCCTGCAATATGTGGATGTGGGGTATATCCTTCTAGTTGAACATCTTCAAAAGTGAAATCGAAGAGGGAAGTCACACTAGGGTTAAGTCTTAGCGTTGGAAGTTTTTTAGGTTCTCGGGTGAGCTGAAGACCGACTTGGTCCAAATGATTGCTATAAATGTGTGCATCCCCGAGGGTGTGAACAAAATCCCCTACCTCTAAACCCAAATCCTGGGCCATAAAGTGCACCAACAAAGCATAAGAAGCGATGTTAAAGGGCACCCCCAAGAAAATATCGGCAGAACGTTGATAAAGTTGGCAACTCAATTTGCCTTCTGCGACATAAAACTGGAAGAAAGCATGGCAAGGAGGCAAGGCCATTTGGTCAATGTAGCCAGGGTTCCAAGCACTCACAATGTGGCGTCTAGAATCGGGTTTATTACGCAAGTCCTCTAACACATTTTTGAGCTGGTCAACGACGGCACCATTCGGTCCAGGCCAACTGCGCCATTGATGGCCATAAACAGGACCTAGTTCGCCCCATTTAGTCGCAAAATCCGCATCTTCCGCAATGCGTGCGGAAAAAGCGCGAATGTCTTCCCCGGTAAAGTCAGCAGATTCGGCATACGTTGCATAAGGCCAGTCATCCCAAATACGTACCCCATTTTGGCAGAGGTAACGAATGTTTGTTTCGCCCCGGATAAACCATATCAGCTCATGCAAAATGCTTTTCAGGTGTAGTTTCTTTGTGGTAACCAGAGGAAATCCCTCTTGAAGATCAAAGCGCATCTGATGGCCAAAAACAGATAAGGTCCCAGTTCCTGTGCGGTCTTCTTTGCGCACGCCCTGATCGAGTACGCGTTGTATGAGGTCTAAGTAGGGCTGCATAAATGTAAATTCCGATGGGTTTGACGCAGTTTAGTAGAGGAGGCCTACTAAGATAGCCGTTAACAAGGAAGCAGCTGTGCCGGCCAAAAGTGCGCGAAGGCCCAGCTGACTGAGATCTTTCCTGCGGCTTGGCGCCAAGGCCCCAATTCCGCCAATTTGAATGCCAATAGAGGCAAAGTTGGCAAATCCACAAAGGATATAAGTGGACAGGATTTGCGCTTTTTCAGAGGTGAGTTGTCCATTTTCCATGAGGGTACCCATGGAAACATAGGCATAAAACTCATTCAATACAGTCTTTTCGCCAAGGAGTTGACCCACAGCCGCTGCGTCGGACCAAGGCACGCCCATTAGCCAGGTAAGAGGGGCTAAGGTGAGTCCAAATAGGGCTTGGAGGTTAAATTCCGTGTAGCGACCTTCGGTAACATCTGCAAGCCATTCATTGAGTCCAGTCCACTCCCCGAGCGCTCCACTCATGAGGGCGTTTACGAGCGCAATGAGCGCGGTAAAGACAAGGAGCATCACACCTACGTTGACGGCCATTTTTAGGCCGTCTGCGGTACCGTGTGCAATGGCCTCAAGCCAGTTGCCCTGTTTTTCGATTTTAACCTCAGCCGTGTCTACAAAGGTTTCCGTTTCGGGCATCAAGATTTTAGCCGCGACAATGGCAGCAGGAGCACTCATGACCGACGCCGCCAGCAGGTGGCGTGCAAAGAAAATCTGACGGGCCTCATCCGTACCGCCTAAGTAGTTGATATAAGCGGCCAAGACAGCGCCGGCAATGGTGGACATTCCTCCAGACATGAGGCAGAGCAGCTCGGAACGTGTCATGCCTGCGATATAAGGCTTAACTAATAGTGGGGCTTCGGTTTGACCTACAAAAACGTTGGCAGCGGCAGAAAGGGATTCCGCACCGGAAAGCTTCAACGTCCGCTTCATGAACCAGGCAAAGACCCAAACCACCCGTTGTAAGATGCCAAAATGAAAAAGCAAACTCGTAATAGCGCTAAAGAAGATGATCGTTGGTAAAACTTGGAAGGCGAAGATGTACCCGAAGGAATCTACACGTCCTACCAGATCGCCAAACAAGAAGAGACTGCCTTCGCGGGCAAAGCCTAACAATGCCACAAAACCCTTACCAACCCTGTCAAAGAGCGCAGAAATTTGATCTACCTCTAAAATGAGGAAGGCCAAGCCAAATTGGATGAGCATTCCCTTGACGACGATGGACCAAGAGATAGCACGACGGTTGGCACTAGCCAAAACCAAGATGCCAAAGATGAGCACAAGACTACCAAGGGCGCGCAGGATTTCCATGCTTAGCGTTTATTTAGTTCATCACGGATACGAGCTGCAAGTTCGTAATCTTCTTGCTCTAAGGCACTACTTAATAAAGAGGCTAAATCGTCTTTTTTGGCCTGTTGCAAATCAAGGGAATCATCAACTTCTGGATGGGAATCTGAAGAATTGCCGTCATTCTCATTCGCCTCGTCGGATTGGACGGCCGCAACTTTGGCCTCAGCCGCCGCAAGGCCCGCCTTGTCCATGACACTTCGTTCTGCATAAATGGGGCAATCTGCACGCAAAGCCAGCGCAATAGCGTCTGAGGGCCGCGCATCTGTTGTACGTATGTCCCCTCCGCGTTGAAATACAAGGAGCGCAAAAAACACCCCATCCTGAAAATCCCGAATGACGACTTCGGTCAAGTCAATTTGGTGGGATTCCATGACAGCAGCAAAGAGATCATGGGTCATAGGCCGCGGGGGCCGTGTCATTTTATCTAGGGCAATGGCAATGCTCTGTGCTTCAAAGGCCCCAATCACAATAGGAAGTTTCCGCTTGTCTTCTTCCGACTCTAATAAAAGGGCATAGGCCCCAGAGGGACGATCACTGTAGGTGAGGCCTTTTACATGGAGTCGAATCTTGTCCCCCATCCTTAATTACTTAGGTATGCCTTGAGGGCCTGCGTTAATCGTGGAACCACGTCAAAAGCATCTCCTATGATGCCATAGTCTGCTGCTTTAAAGAAGGGGGCTTCAGGGTCGTTGTTAATGACGACAATGGTTTTGGATCCGCTTACGCCCGCCAAATGTTGGATGGCCCCTGAAATACCAATCGCAATGTAGAGCTGAGGGTTGATTTGGATACCTGTTTGTCCGACGTGTTCACTGTGAGGGCGCCATCCGATGTCAGATACGGGCTTTGAACAGGCTGTTCCTGCCTGAAGCACGGTGGCAAGTTCTTCGATCATCCCCCAATTTTCTGGTCCTTTCATTCCACGTCCTGCTGAGATAACCCGTTCAGCCTCCGGTAAAGGAATGCTGCCAGAAGCCACTTGGGCATCGCCTGGGTGGCTTTTCCCTTCAAAGGAAATATGACGGTCCTCTACTTGTGCTGTGTCAGATCCCGCAGCACCTGCGCCAAGGGCATTCGGCACAAGAACCATGACCGTACAGCGCGCATCACTAACACATACCTCAATTCCTTTAGAAGAGAAAGCGGAACGCTGCACCGTAAGGGGCGCAAATCCTGTGGGTAGAGCGGTAATGTTGGAAATGGCTGAAGCGGAGGCCTTTGAAGCCAGCACACCGGCCAGAGCTTTGCCATTGGCCGTGCCACTGACAATGATGTGGGTGGCGTCATGTTCTTTGGCTACCGCTGCAATGGCGGCGGCAAAGGCAAAGGGTTCAAAGCGGTCACTCCCGTGAAGGTGGATGACGTGCGTTGCACCATAGGCGCCAAGCGACTCCACTGGGGGCGCGCAAGGGCCTACTACAATGGCGACGGCCTTACTTCCTTGGCTGGTCGCACATTGTGCGCCATAACGAACGGCTTCAAACGTAGACTTCTTGAAATGACCATTCCAAGTTTCGGCAAAAATGAGCACCATGATTAAATGACTTTAGCTTCTTCATGGAGGCGGCGGACCAGCTCCTCAAGGTTGGACGAATCAATAAGTTGCACCGCAGCTTTGGGGGCGGGCTTGGTAAAGGATGCCGGATGACTTGCTGGCGTTGTGCCAGCCAAAGGCTGAGGGATAAGCGGTTTGGTACGAGCGGTCATGATGCCGCGCATGTTGGGAATGCGAAGCTCGCTTTCTTCTACCAACCCTTTTTTGCCGGCAATCACCATAGGCAAGGTAGCTTTGACCGCTTCTTTTCCGCCATCCATTTCGCGTAAGCAATCGGCTTGCTGGCCTTCCAGGGTTAGACCAATGCATGCATTGACAAAAGCCCAGTCAAGATGTGCGGCAAGAGCCCCCGGCACAATACCGCCGTTATAATCGATGGATTCTTGTCCACAAATCACCAAATCGTACCCTGCGCTTTGGACATGTGCGGCCAGCTCACCTGCGACTTGCATGGGGTCAGTAGGAATGCCGTCAAGGCGCACGGCATCATCGGCACCAATAGCCAATGCTTTGCGCAATGTTTGTTCAACACGGGTATCGCCATAGGTCACGACGGTCACTGTGCCGCCATGTTTTTCTTTAAGTTGGAGGGCCTTGGTGAGGCCAAATTCATCATAGGGATTGATGACAAACTGAATGCCATTCCCGTCTAGAGCCGAGCTATCCGACGTGAAATTAATCTTAGCGGTCGTGTCCGGCACGTGACTGATACAAACCAATATCTTCATGTTGAGCCTTTTTACTTCCCCTTAAGCGAAGGAAGTGCCACAAAAATAGGGCTGAAGTCCTTATTTTTGCCGACTACTTAGATTATAACGACAGATGCGTCAGATTCAATTCCGTGAAGCCGTGGCAGAAGCCATGAGCGAAGAAATGCGCCGCGATGAGAACGTCATCCTTATGGGTGAAGAAGTTGCAGAGTACAATGGAGCCTATAAGGCATCCAAAGGCATGTTAGACGAATTCGGTCCCAAAAGGGTACTGGACACCCCGATTGCAGAACTTGGCTTTGCCGGGATTGCGGTAGGTGCAGCGATGAATGGCTTGCGCCCCATCGTGGAGTTTATGACCTTCAACTTTTCCATGGTGGCCATTGATCAGATCATCAATAACGCGGCCAAGATGCGCCAAATGAGCGGTGGCCAATTCAATATTCCCATTGTTTTTCGTGGTCCTACCGCCTCTGCGGGTCAACTTGGCGCCACGCATAGCCAAGCGTTTGAAAGCTGGTATGCTAACTGCCCAGGCCTAAAGGTGGTCGTTCCCTCTACCCCTTATGACCTTAAAGGACTCTTAAAATCGGCCATTCGCGATGAGGATCCTGTTATTGTGATGGAGTCTGAGCAGATGTATGGAGACAAAGGCGAAGTCCCCGAAGAAGAGTACACCATTCCCATTGGCGTGGCCGACATCAAACGGGAAGGCACAGATGTGACCGTCGTGTCTTTTGGCAAAATCATCAAGCTTGCACTTCAAGCAGCAGAGGAATTGGCCGAAGAAGGTATTTCGGTGGAGGTCGTGGATTTGCGCACGGTTCGCCCCATTGACTATGATACGGTCATTGAATCTGTGAAGAAAACCAATCGCTTGGTTTGCCTTGAAGAAGCGTGGCCTTTGGGCAGTATTGCGACAGAGATTACCTATATGGTGCAAAAGCGCGCGTTTGACTATTTAGATGCGCCTGTGGTGCGTTTAACAACGGCAGACACCCCTGCCGCGTATGCCCCTACTTTAATGGAAGCTTTCTTGCCAAACAAAGAGCAGTTGGTGAAGGCCATTAAAGAAGTGATGTACCGCGGGTAGACCCTATTTTAGAAACAAATTTAAAAGGGCTATTTTTGCCGCCCGATTATAGACCACACCGAACATACACCTCTATTTTAAATACCTATGAACCAAATTGAACTCATCGTTCCCGTATTGGGCCTTTTGGGCTTAGCCGTCATGATTGGCAAAGCCATTTGGGTGAACAAACAAGATGCGGGCGACGCCACCATGGTGGAGATTGCTGGACACATTTCACGTGGCGCTTTGGCCTTTTTACATGCCGAATGGCGCGTTCTGGGCATTTTTGTTGCTATTGCTGCTGTCATACTTGGCTGGTCTGCAGAGCTTGAAGCTGTAGCGGAACATACAGATTGGGTTATTGCGATTGCCTTTGTGATTGGCGCCTTTTTTAGTGCATTTGCAGGTTGGATCGGCATGAACATCGCCACCAAGGCAAATGTTCGCACCACACAAGCTGCGCGCACCTCTTTAGCGAAAGCATTGCAGGTCTCTTTTAACGGCGGTGCCGTGATGGGTCTGGGCGTCGCTGGTCTTGCTGTTTTGGGCTTGAGTACGTTGTACGTCGTGTTCAAAGGCATGTACCCCATGCAGCAAGCCCTAGAAGTACTAGCAGGCTTCTCTTTAGGGGCTGAATCCATCGCTCTTTTTGCGCGTGTTGGTGGCGGTATCTATACCAAGGCGGCCGACGTAGGTGCGGATTTGGTGGGTAAAGTAGAAGCGGGCATCCCTGAAGATGACCCCCGTAACCCTGCAACCATTGCGGATAACGTGGGCGACAACGTCGGTGACGTAGCAGGGATGGGTGCTGACCTTTTTGGCTCCTATGTTGCGACGATGTTGGCTACCATGGTCTTGGGCCGCGAAGTGGTGAGCGTGGACAACTACGGTGGCAACGCACCTATCCTTCTCCCGATGGTGATAGCAGGCCTTGGTATCGTATACTCAATTTTAGGCACCTTCTTGGTTCGGATCAAGTCTGACAATGACAGCGTCATGGCAGCTATGAATAAGGGCAACTGGAGCTCGATGTTGATGACGGCTGTTTCTTCGTATTTCTTAATCGATTATATGCTTCCTGAGGTGATGACCTTTACACGTGGAGCAGTTGTGCTGGACATCACCAAAATGGATGTGTTTTGGGCCATTATTTTGGGATTGGTTGTCGGTACGTTGATGAGTCTAGTCACCGAATACTATACTTCCATGGGTCGTCGTCCCGTGAATAGCATTGTGCAGAAGTCTGCCACAGGTCACGGCACCAATGTGATTGGCGGCCTTGCGATCGGAATGGAATCGACGGTATTGCCCATCCTCATCTTGGCTAGCGGTATTTATGGCTCTTTCTGGTTGGCAGGTTTATATGGTGTAGCCATTGCGGCTGCAGGGATGATGGCAACTACGGCGATGCAGTTGGCTATTGATGCCTTTGGACCGATTGCGGATAACGCAGGAGGTATTGCAGAAATGAGTGGCCTGCCAAGTGAAGTGCGGGATCGCACCGACAACTTGGATGCAGTAGGTAACACTACGGCGGCCACAGGAAAAGGATTTGCTATTGCCTCTGCAGCCTTGACAGCTTTAGCTTTGTTTGCGGCATATGTAGGTCTTGCGGGTATTACGAGCATTGACATCTACAAGGCAGATGTGTTGGCCATGCTCTTCGTGGGCGCGATGATTCCTTTCTTCTTTAGCTCATTGGCTATTTCGGCAGTGGGTAAAGCGGCCATGGAAATGGTAAAGGAAGTTCGCCGCCAGTTCAAAGAGATTCCAGGTATTATGGAAGGAACGGGTAAGCCCGAATATGAAAAATGTGTCGAAATCTCTACGGCAGCTTCCATTCGTGAAATGGTCGCTCCAGGTGCGTTGGCCTTACTTTCTCCTATTGTGGTGGGCTTTGCTTTTGGGCCTGAAGCCCTAGGCGGCTTGCTTGCCGGTATTACCGTGAGTGGTGTATTGATGGGGATGTTCCAAAATAATGCGGGAGGCGCTTGGGATAATGCCAAGAAGTCATTTGAAAAAGGCGTGAGCATTGACGGTAAAATGGAATACAAAGGTTCTGATGCCCACAAGGCATCCGTAACGGGTGATACGGTGGGGGATCCCTTCAAGGATACCTCAGGCCCGTCCATGAACATCTTGATCAAATTGACCTCTATTGTGGCCTTGATTATTGCGCCTTTCATTGCGGTTGGCGTGGATGGCCATGGTGAGGCTACTGCGGACCATGCAATAGAAATGGCAGATCATCAATGTTCTGCGGAGTGCATGGCATCTGGAAACTGTCCTATGCATGCCGCAGAGGCAACGGAAGAAGAACATACTTGTTCGGAAGCTTGCCATAACGATCCTGCTTCTTGCTCCATGCATGCCCAGGAAGGGGATGCGGCGGCTGAAGCCACAGAAACGGCTGCTGCACATAGTTGCTCAGCAGATTGCATGAAGGAAGGCGCATCGTGCCCTCATCATAGCTGAGAAAAAGCTACGTAAAAGAAAAACCCGCGGCTTGCGCCGCGGGTTTTTTTATGTCTTCAAATTTCTGCGGGTCGTGATTTGACTCAGACGATGGATAGGGTTAAAATAGCCCGTTCAATTCTGCGTCAATGCGTGAAATGATTGCGCCTAAGTCTTCTGGATTTTCAGGGAAATGGTTGTTGTCCACATCAATGATGAGCAACTTGCCTTTGTCATACCCCTTGATCCAATCCTGGTATCGCTCGTTTAAGCGTTGTAGATAGTCAAGACGAATCGAATTTTCATATGGACGACCGCGCTTTTGAATTTGTTCCACCAAGGTGGGGACAGAAGCACTGAGATAAATCAGCAAATCGGGGGGATTGATAAATTCCTCCATCAAATCAAACAGGCGCATATAGGCATCAAAATCGCGAGATGACATAAGCCCCATATCGTGAAGGTTGGGGGCAAAAATGGTGGCATCTTCATAAATCGTGCGGTCTTGGATCACGGTCTTGCCTGACTTTCGGATGTCATGAATTTGTTTGAAGCGGCTATGCAAAAAGAAGATTTGCAAGTTGAACGACCAGCGCATCATGTCGCTATAAAAATCATCTAAGTAGGGATTTTGGTCCACTTCTTCATAGTGAGCGTCCCAAGAATAGTGCTTAGAAAGCAATGTTGTGAGGGTGGTTTTCCCTGAGCCGATGTTTCCGGCGATGGCGATGTGCATCCTCCAAATTTAGGCCTTCGAGCGCTGAAAAAATAGAATTTCCTCAATCAATTTTCGGTCGTTAGAAAGTCGTGGAATTTTGTTCTGTCCGCCTAGTTTTCCTTTGGATTTAAGCCAGTTATGAAAGGTGTCGCCGGACATCATATGGACAATAGGCATGCGCAAGACCAAATCCTTGTGTCTTTTGGCATCATAGTCAGAATTTAATTCCCGGAGCGAACCATCTAGGGCTTCTCTGAAGGCTGTCAAAGAGGAAGGGGGTGTGGTAAATTCGATGAGCCATTCATGTGCCCCACTTTTATTTCCTTCCATAAAAGAAGGTCCCGCTGTATAATCTTTGATCGAAGCGCCAGTGGCTTGACATGCTTGGTTCATGGCTTTTTCGGCATTGCCCATGATGAGCTCTTCTCCAAATGCATTGATGTACAAACGTGTCCTTCCTGAAATTTCTACGCGGTAGGGGGCCAATGAAACAAAGCGCAGCGTATCTCCTACAATGTAGCGCCAGAGGCCACCAACTGTGCTAATAACCATGGCATAGTCAACACCGCATACTACATCACTCAATGGAAGGGCAAGGCTTGAATTTCGGCCATGAAAATCATCCATGGGAATAAACTCATAGTAGATTCCATGGTCCAGAAGGAGCAAAAGTCCGGGCTGTCGAAGGTCGTCTTGAATCGCAAAAAAGCCTTCTGACGCGTTGTAGGTTTCCATGCGAGAGAATCTCTGTTTGGGAAGAATAGCCTCAAAGGGTGCATGGTAAGGCGTGTAGCTCACACCGCCATGCACAAAGAGTTCTAGGTTAGGCCAAACCTCACTAAGGTGCTTCACACCTCTATTTTCTAAGACGCGGCGCATCAGGACGAGCATCCAAGAGGGAACACCAAAAAGGGAGGTTACATTTTGTTTGATTACTTGGCTGATGATGCGTTCAATTTTTTCTTCCCACTCTTCTAATAGGGCCACCTCGTGGGAGGGGGTAGAGCGCCACTCTGCCCAGAAAGGCAGATTTTCAATCATAATGGCAGAGAGGTCGCCAAAATAGGAGACCCCATGGAGGTCATTGATTTTAGTCGAACCCCCGAGTCGTAAACTCAAACCATCAAAAAGCCTAGAATCTTCACATTGGGCCGTGTAAAGGGCTAATAAATCCCGGCCGCCAGCCAGGTGATTATCATCTAAGGATTCTCTACTAACAGGAATGAACTTACTCCGTGCCGCAGTCGTCCCACTGCTTTTGGCAAACCAGGCAATCGGACCATCCCAAAGCAGGCCCTGCTCGCCCTTCATCGTACGGTCGATCCAAGGGGTGAGACTTTCGTAATTGATAATAGGGACGCGCTGGGAATAGGACATGGGGGAAATGCCTGACTCAATGCCATGCGCTTGACCATAGGCCGTTTTGGCACCCCGATGCATGAGCATATCAAATTGTTCGCGTTGCACAGTGAGGGGGTCCTCCATCATCCTACGCATGCGGGCCAGGCGTCCTTTGAGGCGCCAAACAATCAAATCTGTAATGGGCGAAAAGGCCATGGTTTAGGGGGTACCTTTGAGTGCGTAAGGTACAGGATTCATGCAAACAGAAGGCCCTCTCTCAAAGCTCGTTTTAGTATTTCAGTCTCCTATTCAGGTGTATGCTGAAGCGGGTGCCCATATTTTACACCTCAATACCTACATCGGTCAGCGTATTCAAATAGAGGCACTTGGCTTGTGGGAATGCAAAGTTTGCGATGGTACTTTTTCTGCTTTGTTTCGGATGGGTTGTTGTAAGCGCTGCTTTTTTGAAAGCCCGATGGCGGGGGATTCTATTCTGCGCCCAGAATTAAGTACTGCTCACGTAGGACAAGGAGATCGAGACTTGGCTTATGAGGCCAAATACCAATTGCAGCCGCACATCGTCTACTTGGCTGACAGTGGAGGACTGAAGGTCGGCGTTACACGCCTAGCGCAGCGCCATACGCGCTGGATGGACCAGGGGGCATCCCGCGTTCGCATCATTGCGCAAACAGAAAACAGATTTCAGGCAGGCGTCATTGAAGTCGCATTAAAGGCACATTATAGCGACAAAACGGCGTGGCGAAATATGCTAGCAGGACTGGAAGAAGGGCAAGACCTTTCGGTGGAAGCCTTGCGGGCAGGGCAGTTTTTTCCAGCGGAAATGCGCTCCTTTTTTAAGACAGACGGAGAAGAACATACTCTGACCTACCCGGCGCAGCCTGTGGTGAAAGCCAAGGCCCTAAAACTTCAAGGCCGTGATGCTTTTGAAGGGGTCCTGGCTGGAATCAGGGGCCAATATCTTTTGTTTAGAGATGGCCGTGTATTTAATGTTCGATCGCATGAAGGCATGCACGCCCGGTGGACCGTGTCCTAACCCCATGGGTCAAAAAGCACGCGTAGGCTTCAAGAAAGGATATCTACGTGCTCAGGATATTCTGTCTGCTTGAAGTGGCGTCTGAAGGCCCAAGTTCCGAGATACATCAAGGGCGTGTCAAGAGCGGCACATAGGACTTTAAACAGCCAACCATCCAACACCATCTGCTCAATCACGCCTAAGTCGGCTCGGTCATAAAAAATGATCCCAACAACGAGTACTGTATCGACAAATTGAGAGAGCATAGTAGAGAAATTGTTTCGAACCCAGAGGTGTTTGCCTTTGGTTACCTCTTTCCAAAAATGAAAGAGCCGAACATCTACAAGTTGCGCGACGATATAAGCAGCCATCGAGGCAAGAATGACTCTTTTGGAATTGCCAAAAACCATGGCGTATGCCGAATCTGTGACAGGCGATCCCTCAATGGCATCGAATTGGGCACCGAGCCATAAAACCCCAAGGACAAAAAGCAGGATGAAAAAGCCACTGAGGACCACCATATTGGTTCGTTTTTTACCATAAAACTCACTCAAGAGGTCTGTGACTAAAAAAGTCAGGGGATAGGGTAAGACCCCAGCGGAGATAATAAAAGTGTGGAATCCTAAGTCTACTTCAATAAACTTGTTGGCGACGAGGTTGCAGGCCACCAATGCCGCGGTGAACAACCCAGCCAATAACACATAAAGCCAAAGCGCATGTTGGCGTTTTTGCGGTGAGAGTAGGGCCTCCATTCCTTATAAATTTAACGTTTGCGCACGCATTTGGACACCCTCCCATGCTTGAAGATCCATCACGCGCTCTTGCAATTGTGAAAAAGCTTTAAGCGCACCTTGATGCGACCAGGCATTCCACCACATCTGCGTTTTTGCGCCTAAGGACGATAAAAGCTGCGTGAGGGGGTCCATGTCTTCGGGATAGAAGACAATGCGCGCAGCCTCCTCATCGGGATAAGCCAAGTCTTGGGCAAAGGACAGGGCCTGTAGAAAACCACCTTCTTGGTCAATCAAGCCTAAACGAAGGGCATCCCGCCCGGTATAAACATGTCCTCGCGCTAAGCTGTCAACTTGGGACTGCGCCAAGGCACGACCCTCGGCGACCACCGCCTTAAATCGAGTGTAGGTTCGGTCTACGTTCTTTTGGAGCACAGCCAGCATAGCGGAACTTGGCGCTTGATCAAGCTGTAAGGCTGTACTCAATGGGTGGGTGCCTACGGGTTGACTCTTTACGCCCAAGGTATTATGAAGGAGGTCTTCTGCACTAAAGAGTAAGCCAAACACCCCAATGGAACCTGTAATGGTGGCGGGATTAGCAAAAAGGGTCTGCCCTGGAACGGCGATATAATACCCACCGGATGCGGCAACGTCCCCCATCGAAATCACCAAGGGTTTTTCTTTGGCTAGATTTTGGAGGGCATCCCAAATCATGTCAGAGGCAAGGGCAGAACCTCCGGGGGAGTTAATACGTAAGACTACGGCGCCTATGCGCTTTTGCTTCCGAATTTTTTCGATCGCCTCACGCATGCTCTCATCTGTGATGACGCCATCGCTCCCGCTCCCATCTTGCACATCTCCCTCTGCAATCAATACGGCAATCGACTTTTTGGCAGATGGCGCCTCAAGCGCATGGTAATAATCTTCTACCATCATCTCCGTGGCATCATCCCCCGTGGGCCAGGTATACTGTATACCCTCGATTAAACCCATCGCAAGGGCTTCTTCGGCACTAAAAAGAGGGTTTTCGGTGATACGCTGATCCAAAGCCTCAGTATCAACACCATCTGCTTCGAGATCTTCAAGGATGCCAGAATAGAGAGATTGTAGCCTTTCCTCTATTTGATGACGGTTGGCATCGGACATTTCGTCGGCAATAAAGGGCTCGCCCGCACTTTTATAAATATTGTCTGAACCTCTAATTAAATGGGCTTTTACACCGAGCTTATCTAGCGCTCCTTTAAAATAAAGTGGGGAGGTAGACAACCCTGAGAATTCAATCATACCCGGCGCAGGTAAGTAAACTTTTTCTGCAGCGCGCGCCAGATAAAAGGCCTTTTGCGTATATAATTTGCTGTATACGACAACGGGCTTGCCCATATCTTGTAGATGCTTCATAGCGGACCGGAGTTCTTGAATGCTGGCATAGCCCATATCAAAAAGACCCATCTCAATCCGTAGGGCTTTGACGCGGTCATCATCGGCTGCTGCTTTTAAAGCCAAGAGTGTTTCGGTTAGCGAAGTGGTATTCGGCTGGTCCAGGAGCTCATTGAGCAAGGCCAAAGATGAAGTTGGACGGTCTTGAATGGCTCCTGAAAGTTGAAGAACCAAAGTGGTTTGTGGTTCTATTTTGGGGGCCTCTTCAGACATGCCGGCAAATCCGATGCCGATTAAAATCAAAAAGAAAAGGGCAGCGAGTACCCCAAAAAAGCTGGCGAAGAATATTTTCATCGGAGATTTGCGTTCAGTCGTTTTTCAAAGTAACATGATTCCCAACCAGTCCCGCCAAAATCGGGCCATTCTCTTATTGGGCAGCAATGCCCCTGATGCCCTGTTGGCTTTAGGCCAAGCGCGTGAAGCTTTGCAAAGAGAGACAGAGATTGTGTTGGCCGGATCCCTGTGGCGCAGTGCAGCATGGGGATTTGAGGGTCCAGATTTCATCAACCAAGCCGTGGAAGTGACTTGGGAAGGGGATCTTAGTGTCTTTATGACGCGCTGTATTGAAATAGAAAAAAAACTCGGTCGCGTCCGAAATACGGCTGTGTCAGGCTACGAAAATCGTCGAATTGATCTGGATATCATCTTATGGGAGGGTGGAGTGTATGTTTCTGAAAACCTGATAGTTCCACATCCGCGCATGCACATTCGACGATTTGTACTGCATCCCGTCGCCGAACATTGGGGAGAATGGATTCATCCGGTAGAAAATCTTTCGGTGCGCGCCCTACTGGCCTGTTGCCGAGATGAAAATTTGGTACATTTGCATCAAACAACCGAAAAATATTGACCATGAAATACGCGTTTTTAGGAATTGCCGCCTTGGCATTGGCCTCTTGCGGACAAATGAAAGAACTTGAAGAGCAGGTAGGCGCCCTCAAAGGTGACTTGGCTAAAGTTCAGGCGGATTCAGATGGAGACGGAGTTTCCGATGCATTTGATTTAGAAGCAAATACACCGAAAGGTGCTTTGATTGACGGCTCTGGCCGCGCGTTGGATTTGGATGGTGATGGCGTACGCCATGAGCTAGACACAGATCCTTTTACGCAACGCGGTGCGCGTGTTGACGCTTCTGGCCGTGAGTTGGATAGCGACGGTGACGGCGTGTTGGACTCAAAGGATATGGAACCCAATACCCCAGCGGGTGCATTGGTTAATTTTCAAGGCAAGAAAATTGAAGGAAGCGTGACTACGCAGGTTGCGGAAGCATTTATTCCTGAAGTACACTTTTCTACCAATTCTGTGACAGTAAGCGCAGAAGACGAAGCAAAATTAGCCGTAGTGGCGAAAATGATGAAGACAAACCCAAGCTTGCGTTTGCGTGTTGTGGGTCATGCGGATGCTACAGGTTCTGAGCGCGTAAACCTGAAAGTAGGTGAGCGTCGTGCGAAGGCAGTCGTGCGTGTATTGACTTCCACGTTCAATATCTCTGAAGCGCGTTTTGAAGTAGTTTCAAAAGGTGAATCGGAGTTGTTGAGCAAGAAGAATGTCCACAACCGCCGCGTAGAGTTCCAGTTTATCCAGTAATAGGAACAACCTAGAAATATGAAGGGGCCCAGATTGGGCCCCTTTTTTCGTTTTTTATTTCATTCTATATCTTATGCATACCCCTGAGCCGAAGAAATGGAAACTGATGTTGATCACCTGGTTGTTCATTTATCCTTCCGTAAATATCCTCTTCGTATTACTCTTCCCCCTGATGGAAGGCTTTAACCAATGGATAAAAACATTGGTTCTGACGATGATTTTGGTGCCTTTCATGGGGATAATACTCCCCAAGTTGCATCAGCGTTTTTGGGGTTGGATCATCAAATAGAGAATGCGGCTTCCTCTCCTGCTAGACCGCGGTATTTGCGTGTAGCCTCCCACAGGACGGCTCCACCGCAAACACTCACATTGAGGCTGTGCTTCATGCCAAATTGTGGCACCTCAATCGCCCCATCACAAAGATCCAAAGTTGCCTGGTCGACGCCCTCTACTTCATTGCCAAAAATGAGGGCAATGCCCGCCGGAGGAGTCGGTAGCGCGTCTAATGAGTAGGCACCTTTCGCTTGCTCAATCGCAAGGACTATATAGCCTTGTGCTTTTGCGTCTTCAATGGCTTCTGATGCTGTTGTAAAGCCCTTCCAGGGCACTGACTCCGTTGCGCCCAGGGCCACTTTGTCCACTTGCTTATGAGGGGGCTGGGCTGTATAGCCGCAAAGAGATATGCCGGCACAGCCAAAAGCGTCGGCGGTCCGAAAAAAACTCCCCACATTGTGGGCGCTCCGCACATTTTCTAGGATGATCCAAACAGGCGTTTTTGGCGCTGAAGCAAAGTCTTCAGCACTCAAGCGGTCCAGTTCGTTCGTTAGACGTTTTTGCATGGTTATCTTCGCAAAGGTAATCCCTCTTTCCCCGCCCCTTCTATGGCTACATCCTCAAAAGAAACCCCCCTTATGCTTCAATACAACGCCCTCAAGGCGGAGTATCCAGAAGCATTGTTGCTTTTTCGCGTAGGGGACTTTTATGAAACATTTGGCCAAGATGCGATCAAAGCGTCTAAAGCACTTGAGATTGTCTTGACCAAGCGAAGCAACGGGGCAGCGGCAGACATGGAACTTGCCGGGTTTCCCCATCATTCCTTGGATACCTATTTACCGCGCTTGGTCAAAGCAGGATTTAAAGTTGCAATCTGCGAGCAACTCGAAGATCCTAAAACGGTAAAAGGCATTGTAAAGCGCGGGGTCACAGAAGTGGTGACACCGGGAATTGCCCACCAGGATTCCTTGTTGCAGTCCAAAGCAAATAATTATTTAGCTGTGGTTCATCCCGAGGGAGATCAAGTGGGCCTTGCCTTTTTGGACGTTTCAACGGGGGAGTTTATGGTAGCGCAAAGCCAAGTCGCGGACGCCTTGAAGTGGATGCAAACCTTTGCGCCGAGTGAAGTTGTCTATAATCGACGTGAGCGTGGCGCCACAACCCAGCAATTGCTAGGGAATCGAACGCCGTCTAGTATGGAAGACTGGGTATTTCAGGCTGCGCATGCGCAAGAATGTTTACAAAAGCAATTTGATGCCCAAAGTTTAAAAGGTTTTGGTTTACAGGATGCCCCGTTGGGCACCATCGCTGCCGGAGTACTGCTACATTATCTGGCGCAGTCGAAGTATGGTGCCACAAAGCATATCCAATCGGTGCAGCGTCTCCGTCCAGCCACGCACTTGTGGATGGATAAGTTTACGCTCCGAAACTTGGAGCTCTTCCACACGCCACACGAAGGGGGCACAGCGCTTTTAGATATTCTAGATCAAACGACTAGCCCCATGGGAGGTCGATGGCTGCGGCGTTGGCTTGCATTGCCCCTAGTGGATTCCGCGGCCATTGCCCAACGTCAAGAAGCCGTAGCCGCGGGTATTTCAGATGGTGATTTGCGCAATGCATTGCGCGACCTTTTGAGCCAATTAGGGGACATGGAACGCATGGCGACGCGATTGTCTACGGGTCGAATAGGTCCACGTGAATTACAGCGCTTGGCCCAGTCTCTTTTTTCGGTAGAAACCCTTGGCGGACATTTGAATGGAGATCCTGCTTGGATGCCTTATCTGGAGGAGCTTGACCCCATGGCAGATTGGCGCGATGCGACGCTTACCGCTTTGGCAGAAGATCCTCCGGCCATTGCCAACAAAGGGAATTTGTTTCGGCCTGGCTATCATGCAGAACTTGATCGCTATAAAAATTTGAAGCGTGATGCCAACCAAGTTTTAGAGGGCATTCTTGCGAGAGAGATAGAAGCGACAGGCATTCAAGGGTTAAAAATTGCCTTTAATTCTGTCTTTGGCTATTATTTAGAAGTGCGAAATAGCCAGAAGGAGCTAGTGCCTGATGTGTGGATTCGCAAGCAAACCTTGGTTAATGCAGAGCGGTATATCACGGAGGAACTCAAAACCTTAGAAACAGAAATTCTGGCCGCAGATGAAAAGGTGCAAACCCTGGAACAGTCCCTGTATGCTGACTTTATCACCGCTGCCCAGTCCCATGTACCTGCTTTGCTCAAAACGGCGCGATGCATGGCAGCAGTAGATGTCTTGCTAACATTTGCCCATTTGGCTCAGCGCCACCAATGGGTGCGTCCAACTTTTTCAAAAGCCTTGCATTGGTCCGTCAAAGGGGGAAGACACCCCGTCATTGAGCAAAGGCTGCCAGAAGGAGAGGTCTATGTGCCGAATGATGTTCAACTTGGATCACAAGAAGAGCAAATTTGGATTTTGACGGGTCCCAATATGAGTGGTAAATCGGCCTTGCTCCGGCAAACGGCTATTCAAGCAATTTTGGCACAAATGGGGGCTTGTGTGCCCGCCATAGAGGCATCGCTGCCCTTATTGGATCGACTCTTTGTCCGCGTTGGCGCAAGTGATAACTTGAGTGAGGGCGAATCCACCTTTATGGTTGAAATGGCAGAGACTGCCAGCATCCTTCATGGATTGACAGATCGGAGCTTGGTTCTTTTAGATGAAATTGGCCGAGGGACGGCCACGTACGATGGCGTAAGTATTGCGCAATCCATAGCAGAATACTTGCACCATCATCCATTCCGTCCATTGACGCTATTTGCTACCCATTATCACGAACTAAACGCCTTGGAAGGTCGTTTTGCCCGTATCGCAAACCGCCATGTGTCGATCTTGGAAGAAGATGGTCGTGTAGTTTTCTTGCGCACTTTGGCACCAGGAGGGTCGAATCATTCTTTTGGCATACATGTAGCCAGGATGGCGGGAATGCCCAAGCCCGTAGTGTTGCGCGCGCAGGAAGTATTGCGTGATTTAGAAAAGCTTCATGGAGAAAAGGAGGCAGCGGTCGTGGGTGAATCGGCAAGACCTGCAGCGCAACTCTCCTTTATCCAATGGCAAGATCCAGAAGTGGATGCTTTTCAGGAAGAGCTGAAAGAAGTAGATCCGAATGCGATGACGCCTATGGAAGCGTTACTCCTTGTCCAACGGTGGAAAGAACGCTTTGGAAAAGGCTAAAATTTCATTTTAAAGTGCTTGTGCAAGCAAGTTTTCTTTCTATTTTTGTCGCCCCCCTGCGAAAGTAGCTCAGTTGGTAGAGCACGACCTTGCCAAGGTCGGGGTCGCGGGTTCGAATCCCGTCTTTCGCTCAGCAAAACCAGTGTATTACGCACTGGTTTTTTTTTGCTCTCACGGGGCGGGGTGGGCCCTAATCTTGTCAAAAAAAAGCCGGCCCAATCGGACCGGCTTTGAGGTTGTTGGAGACATGAGCGTTCTTAGTGCTGAACGATCATACGCAATGTGCGCTGGCCATTTTCGCTCTGAATACGTACCATGTAAATACCCGCCTTCATACCGTCAAGGGCAAAGGTCAATTGTTGACCTGTGGTTTGCTTGCTAACAACGGTCTGGCCAAGGGCATTGACCATGCGCACGGACTTTAGACCATCCATAGGTAAAGTCAAAGTAACCGTTGAAGTGGCAGGATTCGGGTACAATGCAATGTTTTCCATGCGGGGTTCTCCTAGACCAATGGTTTGGTTCCCTGGAGAGCCAACATCGCTACCCGTGGAGGTATATGCGCCACGAGCACCCAAGGCGGCATTGCCTAAGTACGTGCAGTTGGTGTCAAACTCCACTGAATGACCTGCCATGGTATTGGTGTATTCAGCCTTACATATTTCTATGGGGGTGGAAGAAGTGTCATACAATGCAACAATATCACTGCTTGAGCTGAGGCTAGGATACGCGCTGTTGACCAATTCATCTGAAGAGATAATTTGAACATTGGTACTTGTTAAGGACCATGCTGCAGCAAAATCAGCCTCATTGGCCTGCGTTCCAGCCCAAATAACAATAGCTTCCCCTGGGGCAATGGTCACGTTTTGGAATACAGATGTCCCTGGAGCAAGGCTGTTATCATCCCATGAAAAACCATCAAGATTGACAGACGTACTACCGTAGTTCAAGATTTCAAACCAATCGTCACTGACATTGCTGTTAGGGTCGTTAGATCCTGCCATGATTTCTGTAACGGCTAAGTCATAGGACATAGGCGTCGGGAAAATCACATCCGCAATGTAGCGAGGTAGCATCTGGTAACCACTGGTATACGGGGAACTATTGTCATACTGGCCACCAATGCCTACCACATCAAATATTCCCACAGGGCAGGGCTGGCTGTATAGGTCTACGTCAGCATCAATACGCAATTGGAGGGTGTTTGTGCCATCCGTGATGTCCACGTTGAATCCAGAACCTGCGTTGGTCCACTGAGCAGGATTCACGACCATAACATTGTTCATACGAATCAGGTCATTTTCTGTACTCTCGTCCATGGCCACAATGGTATTGGGCGTAGGAAGCGTTGCGCCCGTACCCACAACAGCAATGGAATCTGCATTGATCTGGGCCAGGCCATTAAACTGTCCAATAGTTCCAGTGATCCTTACAATGTCACCTTCATTCACGCTGTAGTTGTGATTGGCAGAGGATGGAGAGAATACACCATATCCAACGGTGCCATCGTGAATCGTAAAGGCGACATTGCCAGTGCTCGAAGATTGAGTGTTTACGCCTAGGACAATACCGTTAAGTTTACAGTAGACACCCGCCGAATCAGAAACCCCATTGGCATCTTGCCCTTTAATCTGTGGGATGGTATACGTTGGGATCACAATGTCATTGTCAATGATGGTAAAACGCGTGCTATCGACCGTTCCGATCATCAAACCGCTACCCACATTGTCAAGGATGAAGTCGATGTGCTCATCGCCCTCGGTAAATACATCGTCCACAAGGGTGATAGAGATAGTCAAGGTATCTGTATTGGCAGGAACGGTCAAGGTTGTTCCTGTAGCCGAAATACTTGGAGAGAAGGTAGCGTCCGTTCCAACCACAAATCCAGCGCCCGCACTGTGGTGCAGGGTAACGGTTGAGGCGGAAGTAAGAACGGGGTTGATCACCAGGTGAAGGTCATGGGTTACATTGCCTTCTAGCACCTGGCTAGCGCCAACAGCAAAGCGGATGCTTGGGCTCGTGGCGACCACGGGAATGAGGTCATTGGTGTCACGAGGAAAAAGCTGATACCCACTGGTGTAGGGATTCGAATTATCAAACTGACTTCCGATACCGATCACATCAAACATGCCTGTAGGAGCAGAAGTTCCATAGAGGTTGCAATCTGCATCAATGCGCATCGCGTAGGTAGAACTACCATCGGTAATGTCCACATTGAATCCAGAGCCGCTGTTAGTCCATTGCGATGGGGTGACGATGGTCATGTTGTTGTAACGGACCAATTCGGACTCTTGTGCTTCTCCTAAAACACTAGACACGGCAGCAGGAATGATCGAGGTGCCTGTCGCAATAAGATTCAGTGTGTCAGGAACCAACTCTGTCAAACCATTGTACTGAAGGATGCTACCATAGACCTCAATGGAATCGCCCATCATAGGCGAAGTATAGGCGCCAAGGTCGGTTGATTTGTATATGTTGACACCCCCAGTTCCGTCATGCATGTAGAGGCTGTATCCTGCATTTCCGTCAAAATCAATAGAGGTGACGGTTCCAATAAAGTGCGCATAGGCAGCAAGACTATCTACTACCCCATTGGCATCTACCGTTGTATAGTCTGCAATGGCATCCGCATTGCCGGTGCTCGTTGAGCTGGCTATGATGTCACTGGTGATACGCGGGAAAATCTGGTAGCCACTGGTGTAGGGACTAGAATTATCAAACTGGCTTCCAATGCCGATGACATCAATGAGTCCAGTGGGGACAGCGGTGCCAAAGATGCTACAGTCAGCATCAATACGCATTATATATGTATTGTTGCCATCGGTGATGTCTACGTTAAAACCAGAGCCGGTATTAGACCATTGAGTAGGGGTAACAAGGGTCATGTTGTTATAACGCACCAGCTCAGATTCTTCGGGCTCACCCAAAGAAGAAGAAACCGTCGGGGCCATAATGGAAGCGCCAGTAGCCAAAAGATTCAGTGTGTCAGGAACCAACTCTGTCAAACCATTGTACTGAAGGATGCTACCATACACCTCGATGGAATCACCCATCATGGGAGAAGTATAGGTACCTATGTCACTTGACTTATATACGTTGATACCCCCTGTGCCATCGTGCATGTAAAAGCTATAGCCTGCATTGCCATCGTAATCAATGGAGGTAATGACGCCGATAAAGTGCGCATAGGCACTTAAGCTATCTGCAACACCATTGGCATCTTCTGTAGTGTAGTCCCCAATCATGTTATAGCTGGGCGTTGCTCCACCACATACAGAAGTGTGGCTTCCCAACTGGGTAAAGGTGTTTTGAGGATATACGGTCCATTCGGTTGCGCCAATGGTCCAATCCAATTGGCCTTTGGTCACCGAAGACATGCGCTCGAGGGTATATTCATTGGTGGCACCGGACCCCACGGTCCAATTGCTTCCAGGATTAATACCCACAATGCCAATAATATCCAAGGTATCATTGTTTGGATCTAAAAGCACGACCGCATCATTGCCGTTATAGCTCACGACATTCGGGTAGCCGTAGTTGGTATCGGCCACAGCTAAAAGGCCTGCAGCGCCTTGGGCATGCGCAATCACATAGGTTCCGCCCGCAGGGATCGTAATCCAAGAGGGGAAGACAAACGTATTGGTTGTGGAGGTCGCACCATTTGAAAAGAGCGCAAGGGTATAGCCCCCCATGTTTTTGGCGCTGCTTGTTGGGTTGAAAATCTCCAGCGCTTTATTGTTGCTGGATCCTTCCACATATTCTGAAATGAAGAAATCGCTACAGGGACTTGCTGAAGCCGTCACCGTAATAGTGCCTTGCATGCTAGAAGCATGAGGGTCACATTGGTATTGATAGGTGCCTGGTAGCGCAAAGACATATTGGTAGGACCATGTTCCACTTGCTGCTGCGCCATTGCCAAAACTAGCGGGATTGTTAGAGAAAGTAGCCATAGAGCCATTCACATTGTGGGTGCCATTCACCTGTGTCCAGGTAACGGTATCTCCCTGTGCCACGCTAATGCTGGCTGGCGAAAAACTCGTATTGACCACCGAAACGGCGTGGTTTGTCGCAAAAGCGAATACGGAGAAGGCCATCAAGGCCAGAGTGTAAAACTTCTTCATCATTGGAATTTTCATTGGAACAAAAGTACTCCTTGTAAAGGATTTGAACGTTAGCAAAAGGTTATTGAAAATCAAGGGTGCATCTAAATCTTGAGATGCGGCCATTCCCGGCATCTACGACGTACAGGATCTTTTTCCAGTGGGCAACAGCTAAAGGTTCAATGAATTGCATTGGCCCACTGCCCGTTCCTCCGAAGGATACCCGCGTGTAGCGAGTTTCTCCACTCGCTGGAGGAGGGGGAATACCCTCGAGCCCGCTTGCGGTAAATTGATAAACGGAATCCCGTTCGCGGTCAACGACAAATAGGTAGCGGGTATTATCTCCTGCCATGGTCATGGCACTAGGCGCAGTAAAGCGGTTGGCCTGGTTGATCCATCGATCTGCCAAGCTATTGTCTCCTGCATAAATAACTGGGCGGTAATCCGCGCCAAATTCAGTTTCTTCAAATGTGATGTGCTGGATCTGCAATGCTTGGTCTGGATCTAAGGAGCTAAACCAAAAATCATCGCCTGCGGCGGCGGTGTATTGGGGGGGTTGGGCAAAACTAACCAAGCCCGATGGGTCTTGAAAGTAATGCGTGTACAATCCAGAAGAAGTGGTTACACTGAGCGGGGAGATATATTGGTCTGATTGATCAAAAAGGATCACGGCATCATCGGGACCTTGGTTGGCGTTATTGGAACTCGGGCCTGTCCGCGAAACATAGTAGCGGTTGTTTTTATCGGATTGGTTATTGGCGAGTATGGCCACTTGTCCAAAGCGTACTTGCGCGTCCGAGGTCGAAAAGGTGTTTTTGAAGTAAAAAGGGTGAACGTTCTTGTTTACTACACGGGCATATGAAAGTCCGTAGGCGCCGCCTTGTCCAATTTGGTGGATTCGGTAGAGGCAATCTAAGGAGTAAGCAACGCCATTGATCGTGGTATCGTGGGTTCCGATAGCCAATAAGTCTAATTGACGGTCTTGACGCACGGTGCGCACCCCAGGCACGAAGAAGCGCCCTTGCTCTGCTCCGGACTCATTTAGGCAAATGATTTCCTCGGTCGCTTCATCCACGACATAAAGCAACTCATCAAAACCAATGCAGAGATCTGAGGGGTGCACAAAACCACCAAAGGCGGGTTGAATTGGTACATAGGCGATGTCTCTAACGCTGTAGTTGGGGACGTCAATAAAATCCAGGTCAGTTTTGGACCCAAAGTAGCCCTCACATCCCACCAAGAGGAAGCTCAAAGC
>LICG01000009.1 GCA_001438205.1 Cryomorphaceae bacterium BACL7 MAG-120322-bin74 | reverse complement strand
TCCATGTGTCGGCGGTTCGAAACCGCCCCGAACCACAGCAAAATGAAAGCCCTGCTCTTTGTGAGTGGGGCTTTTTTGTTCCTCATAATTCCCCTCTAAGGGACAACACAGAATCCTTTGTGCGCGTTTCGTTTTGAATTTGTTTCTTGCAGCACTGAAAAAAAATCCATGCGCAAATTCTTCCTATTAGCATCGTTATTCATTTCAAACAAACCTGTCCTCTTCGGGCTGCTAACCCTCTCTTTGATCACACAAGGCTGGGGACAGAACTTTAGCGCGTTTCCTTATGGCGTGGCATCAGGAGATCCCTATTCTGAATCTGTCGTATTGTGGACCGCCATCCATCCAACCCAATCAGTAGAAACCCTGGTTTGGGAATGTACCTCCGATTCTACGTTCCATCACATTGATATCAGCGGGATTGCTATGACCACTGCGAACAGCGGAGGAACCGTGAAAGTCATTGCCCGAGGGCTTCAGGCGTCGACCCACTATTATTATCGATTTTGGTGGAATGAGTCTACGTCTCCCGTTGGCCGGACAAAGACTGCACCTCCGCCAAACGCTATGGAACCCATCAAACTAGGGGTTGTTTCATGCGCAAATTATGAAGCTGGTTTTTTTCATGCCTATAAGGCTCTTGCGGCTCAAGAAGGCTTAGATGCCGTGGTACATCTAGGCGATTACTTATATGAATATGCCCCTATAAAGGCAAAATGGACTTTGGCCGAACGAAAACATATTCCCAACCATGAACTCCTCTCCATAGAAGACTACCGACTACGTTATGCGCAATACCACCAGGATCCCGACCTTCAAGCTTTGCATGCAGCACATCCGATCATTGCCATCTGGGATGACCATGAAATTGCCAATAATAGCTATCAATCTGGCGCTCAGAATCACCAAGCAGAAGAAGGTGCATACTTGGATCGCGCAAAAGCAGCCATGCAAGCATACAGAGAATGGATGCCCATCCGAGAAGACCAACCGCAAGGTTATCGAGTGCTACGTTTTGGACAGATGGTTGACCTCATTCTTCTTGAGACGCGTTTAGACGGAAGAACGGCGCAACCTAAAAAGAACGAAGACCGTTTTCAGCCTGAGGAAGTTCACCATATGATGAGCCCACATCAAAGGGATTGGCTTTTAGGCAGCCTTGAGCAAAGCCAAGCTGCCTATCGCGTAATATGCAACCAGGTTATTTTCTCCCCACTGAATTTGGGTGTTCTTCCATCCAAAAAGGTTGCATCGTATAATCTGGATGCGTGGGATGGTTATGCGAAAGAGCGGGATCTTTTGTCATCCTATTTTGCCACGTCTGCGCCCGTAGTCATTCTCACTGGGGACTCCCATTGCGCATGGGCATTTCAAAATAAAGGCTATGTTGAGCTTTGCGTACAGAGTATTACATCACCCAATTTCAATGAATTTGCACAGCCGCTTATTGCGCGTTTGGCGGGTTTTCTATTGAAGTGGGGAAATCACAACTTGGAGTTTGTCAACACCCGTGACCATGGATTTATGCTGGTGGAATTTGGCCAAGCATACGTTGAATCTACTTGGGTTTTTATGGATGAAATCAAACAAAAGGCTGGAGGGCAAATTCAACATAAGCGAAAAAGACGGTTTGTCCCTTGGACAAAAAACGCCTTACGACGTGCCCCCTTTGCGCTGGGTCCATTGTAAATTTGCGGTATGAAACGGATTTTTCTTTGTACTACATGTCAAACCTGGCACGAAGGGCAGCATGGGCATTGTCCAAATTGCTTAAACAAGGATGCCGATGCATTACATAACTGCGCTAAGCAGCCCGAAGACCACCGCACGCCTAACCCTTTCGAAATGCCACTACCCACTTGGATAAAAGACTCTACTATTTCAGCACCCCTTAGATTTATTAAAAATACGGGCGTTGCTCTTCAATGGGTGGCCATGTTTTTTGCTGGCTCCATTGCCTGGATGGCCTATTGGGTTGCCGTTTGAAACGCGAAATACCCTTACTTACGTGCATTAGTCTATTTGGCATTCACCAGTGGGCACTGCATACGCAGATGTACTTTACGTGGATAGATAGCTACCTGGACCCTCTACTTTTTCTACCCATTGCCCTAGGTCTGGCCGGATGGGCTGTGCGCATCATGGCCCCTGCTTTTCAATGGAATGGCCCATTTATATTCTTGGCTTGGGCAGCTGGTTCCATTGCTTTTGAAGCGTGGATTCCCGCATTTGATGATCGATTCACATCCGACCTATACGATGTACTCGCCTATGGTTTCGGTGCGCTGCTTTTCTATGGTTGGAGCAAAATTCAAAGAAGAGCTTTGACCAAAAAGATTGTCCCATAGACATATAAATATCCCATATCGCAGCTTCCTTTATTTGTGTTCACAGGACAATCTTTCATTGCTATGTCGCATAAGTTTTAGTACTTTAGACCATTACAAGCCCTTTAACAGCCCCATATCATCATGCCTTCCGTTCCCAATAAACCCGTTTTAGATCAAACGCAACCAGCAGATCTCTCTGCCTATTTTTCATTTGGCATCTCGGTCGATTGCGTCGTCTTTGGTTATGACGGAATTGATGTCAAAGTTTTATTGATTGAGCGAGGCACCGAGCCCTATTGGGGCTATCAGGCGATTCCAGGCGATCTTGTTCACCCGACGGAAGATCCCATGACCGCTACACAACGCGTGCTAAAAGACTTGACTGGCTTAGAGAACATCTACCTAGAACAACTGCAAACTTTTGCAGGGGTAGATCGACACCCATTGGGTCGTGTTGCGACCATCGCCTATTTTTCGCTTCTGAAAATTGGAGACTATAATCCTAAGCCTTCTTCATGGGCGACCAATGCCCAGTGGACCCCCATTCAGGATCTTAGTGATATGGCTTTTGACCACCGTGAAATTTTTGATGCCGCATTAGAGCGGCTGCAAGCGCGAGTACGACATAAGCCCATTGGATTTGAACTCTTGCCCGAGGAATTCACCCTAGCAGATCTACAGCGCTTATATGAAACGTTGCTGAACACACAATTTGACAAGGCCAATTTCCGGAAGAAGATTTTATTTATGGATCTCTTGATCCCGTTAGAAAAAATGCAAAAGGCTGTTCGGCACCGACCTGCACGCCTATATCAATTTGATCAAAAAAGATATGAAGTCCTCTCCAAAAGAGGCTTTCACTTTGAACTGTAACATCCCTTCCCCCTTTCATGCTTAACCTAAACTTTTTCTGCAACGATGAACGGCACATTTGAATTTCTGGATTACGCCATTTTCATGGGCTATGCTATTTTGATTCTTGGCGTAGGTCTATGGGTTTCTCGCGATAAGAAAGGACATGAAAAGAATGCAGAAGATTACTTTTTGGCAAGTAAATCTTTGCCTTGGTGGGCTGTTGGCACCTCCTTGATTGCAGCCAATATTTCTGCGGAGCAGTTTATTGGCATGTCAGGGTCCGGATTTAAGCTAGGTCTAGCAATTGCCTCCTATGAATGGATGGCCGCACTGACGCTCATCATTGTAGGCAAATACTTTCTCCCCATTTTTATCGAAAAGGGCCTCTACACCATTCCCGAGTTTGTAGAACAGCGTTTTTCTACCAACCTAAAAACCATCTTAGCGGTCTTTTGGATTGCCCTTTACGTATTTGTCAACCTCGCCTCTGTTTTGTATTTGGGTTCGCTCGCATTAGAAACGATCATGGGCATCCCTATGATGTATGGGGTGATGGGTCTTGCCGCATTTGCTGCTGCCTATTCACTGTACGGGGGCCTGTCAGCGGTATCCTGGACGGACGTCATACAGGTCATCTTCTTGACGATTGGAGGTTTGGTTACCACCTATCTAGCGCTGGATGCAGTTTCGGGTGGAGAGGGTTTTTGGGCAGGCATGATCACCATCATGGATGCGGCCCCCGAAAAGTTTGCCATGATTTTGGACAAGTCCAATCCTGAATATATCAGCTTACCAGGAATTGGTGTCCTAGTGGGCGGCATGTGGGTTGCCAATCTTTACTACTGGGGCTTCAACCAATATATCATCCAAAGAACCCTTGCGGCCAAATCCTTACGCGAGTCTCAAAAAGGCATCCTATTGGCTGCCGGAATCAAACTGATTCTCCCCATTATTGTGGTCATTCCTGGAATAGCAGCGTATGTCATGATCCATGACCCTGCCATCTTAAGTGGCTTGGGTGAAGTGGCGCAGTCCAACATGCCCAGTATGGACCAAGCAGATAAGGCCTATCCATGGCTCTTGCAGTTTTTACCTACCGGACTAAAAGGTCTCGCATTTGCCGCCCTTACCGCTGCGATCGTATCCTCTCTCGCTTCGATGTTGAATTCTACGGCCACGATCTTTACCATGGACATTTACAAGCCCTACATCAAGCCAAATGCCACGGACCGTCAAACCGTATCTATGGGGCGTATTTCAGCGGTCGTCGCCCTCATCGTCGCCTCCATCATGGCCCCTCTATTAGGCGGTATTGATCAGGCCTTTCAGTTCATTCAAGAATATACAGGGGTCGTGAGTCCTGGTATTTTGGCCGTCTTTATTTTGGGATTATTCTGGCGCAAAACCACCAATAAGGCCGCCATCGTGGGTGCATTGACCTCCATTCCTATCGCGATGTACTTCAAAGTAGCGCCAAAAGGATGGTCAGATGCTGCCTTCTTTGTTGACATCCCCTTCCTGGATCAAATGGGCTATACTGCATTGCTCACAATGGTCGTGATGGTCGTGATTTCTTACCGCCAAAACAAGGGCGCAGATGACGAAAAAAGTATCGCCATCACGAAAGAGACCTTTAAAACAGATGGTATTTACAATATTAGCGCATTTGCCATCATGCTCATCCTGACTGCCCTGTACGCATTCTTCTGGAGCTAAGTACGAGTGGACACGATTATTTCACGCGCGCCTCAACCTTTTTAAACCATAGGCTTGAGGCGCGCGTTACCTTTATACACAGATTGATTTCCCATGGAAAAACGCATTAAAGGATTCTCCAAACTTTCTAAGCAGGCCAAAATGGAATGGCTTGCAAAAGCACATCTTGCTTCGCCTGAAAGTGGACTCGCACTGCTGGAGAGCTACATGCACCAAGATCCAAAAGTGCAGAAGCGGCATGACGAGTTTATTGAGAACACCGTGGGGAATTATTATCTTCCTTTTGGCGTTGCGCCTAACTTTCTCATCAACGACAAGGTGTACACTGTCCCCATGGCCATTGAGGAAAGTTCTGTCGTGGCAGCCGCTGCAAAAAGTGCGCAGTTTTGGATGGCGCGCGGAGGATTCAAATCCACCATTGTCAGCACTACCAAAATTGGACATATCCACTTTATGTATGCGGGGGATTCTGCACAAATCGCCTCCCTTTTTGCCAAGATTGTACCCAAATTAAAAGAAGCCACTGCGCCTATTACCGCCAATATGGAAAAGCGGGGAGGTGGGATCCTAGACATTCAACTCAAAGACAAAACGGAGGCATTAAAAGAGTATTATCAAATTGAGGTACGCTTTGAGACACGTGACTCCATGGGCGCCAATTTTATCAATTCCTGCCTGGAAGAGATGGCCCATGTACTTAGGTCGGAGGCCGCTTCTGATGCAGCAACTGCCCAAAGTACTTTGGAGATTGTCATGTGTATTCTATCCAACTACACCCCTGAATGTCTGGTTTGTTGTGAAGTTTCCTGCCCGCTTGAAGACATGGTCGAGGGGACGGATATGAGTGCCACGGAATTTGCTCAAAAGTTTAAACGCGCCGTCAATATTGCAGAAGTTGAACCCTATCGTGCCGTCACCCACAACAAAGGGATCATGAATGGGATTGACGCAGTGATTTTGGCTACAGGGAATGATTTTCGGGCCGTAGAAGCCGCTTGCCATGCCTATGCCGCACGGGATGGACAATACCGAAGTCTTACGCATTGCAGTACAGAGAATGGCACCTTTCGGTTTTGGATTGAAATCCCCCTTTCCCTCGGAACTGTGGGCGGCTTAACCCAATTGCACCCTATGGTCAAATTAGCCTTGGAGGTTCTTGGAAAACCCAATGCCCATGCGCTTATGATGATTGTCGCGGCTTCTGGCTTGGCACAGAATTTTGCAGCCTTACGGGCTTTGACCACCACGGGCATTCAGAAAGGGCATATGAAAATGCACTTGCTCAACATTCTCAATCAGCTCGAAGCTACCGAAACAGAAAAAGAAATTATTACCGCACAATTTGCCAAAAAAGTACCCCACCACGCTGAAGTAGTGAACGCTTTTTATGATTTGCGGGGTATCCCTAACCCAAGCGCGACACACTAAAGTATGCAACCTGAACAAACCGTTTATTTTGCCCAAGGCAAGTTGCTCATTACGGCGGAGTATACGGTTTTACATGGCGCCTTAGCGCTTGCTGTACCTACCGTCAAGGGTCAATATCTCGCATTTACGCCTGGACCCGAACCTCTCTATTGGGAAGCTGAAGACGTACATGGGATGACCTGGTTAAAAGGATATGTGATGCGTGAACCCAGCCTCGCCTTTGTGCACTCATGCATTCAAGGTGCCATGGAGCTTAAAGGCCAATTTGGAAAATTGAGGGGACGCGTCAAGACACGACTCGAGTTTGAACGATCCTGGGGTTGGGGAACCTCCTCCACCTGCATTTCGCTGATTGCGCAATGGCTCGAGGTAGACGCCATGGCCTTACATGCGAAAGTATCCAAAGGCTCAGGCTACGACGTGGCTTGCGCCACGGCAACAGGACCCATGTTATTCCGAAAGGATGAAAACGGCTGCTCTATTCAGCCTGTTTCTTTAAACCACTGGCCCACTGAACATTTATTCTTTGGGTATAGCGGGCAAAAACAAGACAGCCAAACAGCGGTGGAGGGCTATTTACAAGAAACGCTCGCCCTGGGGGTCATCGCCGAAAGTACGGATTGGACCCAAAAGATTCTTGAAGCCAACGAAGCAGGCCCATTGCGCGACCTAATCATTGGCCATGAAGCCTTTATGGGAAGGCACCTTGGGATGAAATCACCTTTGTCAGGACAAACCGCTCCATCATGCGGAAAGAGCTTAGGCGCTTGGGGAGGGGACTTTGGCCTATTTTGCATTCAAGAAGCCAAAGACCTAGCCTACCTTCAGCAAGATGGCTATGGACCCATTTTTGCATGGAAAGAAGTCGTTCGACATGGCTGATCGGAAAAGACTTTCACTGCTCTGGACCCTTGTACTTATGCTGCTGGGTACGCAGAGTTTTGCTGCTCACCTGGTGGGGGGTGAACTCACCTATACCTGTACCGGAAGCAATAGTTATCAAATCAAATTGGTGGTCTATCGCGATTGCAATTCGACCGGCGCCCAATTAGATCAGACGGCCTCTATTGGTATTTTTGACGCGCTTAGTGGCCAATTGCTTTACAATCTTCAAGTCAATAAAGGCGCCACCCTGCCCCTTCCGGCCAACACGGGCAATCCTTGTCTTCAAGCACCGCCCAATGTCTGTACGGAATATGGCCATTATATGACCATTCAAAATCTTCCGCCTCGCGCCTCTGGATACATTATTTCGTACCAACGTTGTTGCCGAAATGCGACGATCACCAACATCAACAATCCAGATGATTGGGGCATGACCTTAACCACCCAAATACCCCCTAATGATAGCTGCAATAGCAGCCCACAATGGGATTCCTTTCCCCCTATTGTCCTATGTAGTCAAGAGAATCTGAATATACCCGTCACATGCACAGACCCAGACGGGGATTCCTTGTATTATTCGTTATGTGGCCTTTATCATGGTGGAGGTAAAGGGAATGGCGGTGGATTTACGAGCCCACAGCCTAGTCCCCCTGCAGCGCCCCCATATGTCACTATCCCTTACAAAGCGCCGAATACAGTGGCCAATCCTATTCCAGGCGCTCCTCCACTTTCTATGCACCCCCAACTCGGGGCACTCCAAGGCAAAATCACCGTCCTGGGCCAGTATGTCATGGCCATCTGTGTAGAAGAGTGGCGCAACGGAGTTTTACTGAACACCATACGACGGGACTATCAATTCAATGTGACTTCCTGTCAGGCAGCCATATGGGCAAATATTATATCCGAAGTAGATGACCCGACCCAACTCTGCATAGGTATAACGGTTCCCTTCCAAGAAGACAGTTACAATGCCACCTTCTTTCACTGGGATTTTGGCGATCCAAATTCGACTACAGACACTTCTAACCTGCCCAATCCAGTCTATACTTTCAGTGATACGGGGATCTATATTGTCACCTTAATTGCCAATCCAGGTTGGCCCTGTGCAGATACCGACCAAGTAGCTTTTCACATCTATCCACCCATCAATGCGAGTATGCAATGGACAGGTGGCATCTGTGATGATGAGCAAGGATTTGTATTCACCGCCGCCGGCACTTGGTATGCTGACAAGACGATCGAATGGACCTTTGGGCAGCCTGGAGATGCCAATATTGCTTCGTTTTCAGGAGAATTTCCACCGCCCGTCACATTTAACCAACCTGGTGCCTACCCGATTACGTTGTACATCAAGAGCAAAGCATGTGAAGAAACCATTGTGGATACATTGCGCGTGTATCAACGCCCTAGAATTGATGCGAATTTTGACGGCATAGTGGGTTGCCAGCCCTTCATGTATACGTTTGACCCATTAAGTTCTGCCTCTACTGAGCTCTATTATCTCTGGGATTTTGGCGATGGGGATACCTCACATGCCGCTATGCCGACACACCGTTATACTCAACCGGGTCTCTTTGATGTGACGCTTTGGATGTGGACCGTGGATGGCTGTATTGACACCCTCATGCTGCAATACCCGCAAGCAGTATTGGTCAACCCACGGCCAGCAAGTACTTTTTCGATCTCCCCCACGGTCACGAGTATCTACACGCCCTTGGTGACGGTGTCCGCGCAGAATTTCAGTTTTCAAGAGCAGTACTTCTTTACTATGGGCGATAGTACGTTGTATACGCAAACAGACTTTTTTGCCCATCAATACGCCGACACTGGGAATTTTGAAGTGCTTCGCATTTCTGTTAACCAATTTGGATGTTGGGATACACTAGGACTTTGGGTCCGCATAAATCCCGTACTCAATCTTTGGGCCCCGACAGCCTTTACGCCCAATGGAGATGGGACAAATGACAACTTCCGCCCCTTTGTGACCGGTTTCAATCAATATGCTTTATCCATTGTGAATCGATGGGGACAAGAGGTTTTTCGATCTCAAGATGCGCGCGAAGAGTGGAATGGCCAGCTGCATAACCGTAGCACGGAGTGCCCACAGGATGTCTATTCTTGGCGACTTTTTATTATAGACTTTGGAGACTCCCCCGTGGAATATAATGGCACCGTCATCTTGTATCGATAGATAGGATTTAAGTCAAGCGGCTGCCCATATACAAAGCAGCTAATCCAATGGCCATTGAAGCTACCGCATAGCAAAGCGCTGTGACCCACTGTCCAGTTTTAAACAAGGTTAGGACTTCCTGGCTGAAGGTAGAAAAGGTCGAAAAACCACCACAAAAACCTATCGCTATCCAGGCCACCTGACGAGCGTTAGGTGCTTTGCTTAAAAAGAACCCGAGCACCAAGCAAGCCAATGCATTGGCTGCCAATGTAGCGACTAATGCCGCATGGGGATGCGCCCAATCGGACATACTGCGACCTACGCCCCATCTTGCCAAAGACCCTAGTCCTCCACCAATGAATACGGCAATGGCTGTTGTGATCATCCTTCGAAGGTAGGACTTGGTCGCCAACGCAGGAGGCTCCATGAAATCAAGTATCCCAGCAGGGCCCCACCGATCACATCACCTGGGTAATGAACCCCAACATAAACACGACTGTAACTCACCAAGACAGCCCAGGCAGTGAATACACCTAAAAACCCTGTAGGTGCTTTGCTGGCCCTTATGACGGCCCACCCCGCCCAAATGGTTGCAGCGTGGGAGGAGACAAAACCAAATGACCCACCACAATGTTTTGCCACGAGAATGAATCGATCCATTAACAACGGATCATAACAGGGACGCAAGCGTTGAAAAACCTCTTTAAACAAGTACACGCTTGCCAGGTCAGCCAAAGCGACGGAAGCTATCAACAATGCCCCTATGCGAAGGCCATCGACCATGGACAACTTAACAAAAGCCCACACGATAAAACCGAAAAGCAGTAGGTAGCTAGGCCATGATGCGCTGCAAAAGAGAAAAACCTGATCTACCCATGCGGGACCCCAATGGGTTCCTACTATAAATGCCTGCGCATCGACCGTGTCTAATCGTTCAAGGAAGCCCAAAGTCGATCTTTTAGTTCTTGCAAATTCTCACCCGAAACAGAACTGAAAAATAGATGAGGTACATCCTTCGGCAATGTTTCGGCAATCGCTGCTTTGAGTTCATCATCCAAAATATCGGACTTAGAGATCGTCAACAGGCGTTTCTTTCCGATAAGATCTGGATTGTATTTAGCCAATTCGCTCATCAGAATATCATATTCTTTTGAATGGTCTGCAGCATCGGCCGGAACTAAGAAAAGCAACATAGAATTGCGCTCAATATGGCGCAAGAATCGGTGACCCAAGCCTTTGCCTTCACTTGCCCCTTCAATAATACCTGGAATATCGGCTACGATAAAGGAATTGTATCCTCGGTGCTGAACAACGCCAAGGTTAGGAACCAAGGTGGTAAATGGGTAATCCGCAATTTCTGGTTTTGCCGCTGAAATCACAGACAACAAAGTGGATTTACCCGCATTGGGGAATCCAACGAGCCCCACGTCTGCCAGCACTTTTAACTCCAAGATGAACCAATCTTCTTGACCAAGCTCGCCGGGTTGTCCAAAGTGGGGGGATTGGTTGGTTGCACTTTTGAAATGGGTATTCCCTAGACCGCCTCGTCCGCCGGGCAAAAGGATGACGCGCTGACCATGTTCGGTGATTTCACAGGCAAATTCACCCGTTTCATCACTCTTGGCCAAGGTTCCCAAAGGGACTTGGATCACTACATCCTCCCCATCTGCCCCATGTCGGTCATTCCGGCTCCCGCCACCTCCAATCGAAGCTTTGATATGCTTTTTATACTTCAGGTGAAGTAAGGTCCACATCTGGTCATTGCCTTCTAGGATGATGTGCCCACCGCGTCCTCCATCTCCTCCGTCTGGCCCTCCTTTGGGAATGCCTCGTGCACGGTAAAAATGGGCGCTGCCTGCCCCTCCTTTGCCTGAAGCACAGAAGATCTTGACGTAATCAATGAAGTTATTGTCTGACATTTTAGATGGATTGGAGAACGTTTTCCAAAGCGGCTGCAATGGATTCAATGCTACCTACACCTGAAATGGCTTGGTATTTTCCTTGCGCTTCATAATAGCGCTGAACAGGGGCGGTTTCGTTATGATACACGGCGATGCGTTGTGCGATCACCGCAGGATTTGCGTCATCAGGTCGCCCAGATGTCTTGCCTCGTTCCAACAACCGCGTTTGCAGTTCTGCTTCTGGCACCTCCAACCCAATCATGGCCGCTATCGATTGACCCGCTTCGGCCAAAATATGGTCCAATGCTTCGGCCTGCGCATGCGTCCTTGGGAATCCGTCAAACAAAAAGCCTATTGCCTCAGGATATTTACTCCATTCAGACTTAAGAAGATCTATGGTCACACTATCTGGCACTAGTTTGCCTTGGTCCATGTAGGACTTCGCGAGGGAACCTAACTCGGTTGACTGTTTGATGTTTGAACGAAAAATGTCGCCCGTGCTTAAGTGCACAAAGCCAAATTTTTTGACAAGAAATGCGCTCTGCGTTCCCTTACCGGCACCTGGAGGCCCGAATAAAACAATATTTTTCATAGAAAATTCCAAAGCGCGAAGGTACGACCCTCTTGCATTTTTTATCTTTGAATCCTAAACGCCATTCTTATCATGGAACACACCTACGCCGTCATCATGGCAGGGGGTGTTGGAAGCCGCTTCTGGCCTACAAGTACCTCACAACGCCCTAAACAGTTTTTGGACATTTTAGGGACAGGAGAAAGTTTGCTTCAGCAGACCTTCCGAAGAATGGAGCGCATTGTCCCTGCAGACCATATTTACATTGTGACCCATACGGATTATGTAGACCAATGCCTATCGCAGCTGCCGAAGCTGAAAATGACGCAGATACTTGCGGAGCCAGCGCGGAGAAACACCGCCCCCTGCGTTGCATATGCCGCCTTTAAATTGAAAAAAAGAGACCCTCTTGCGAACATCGTGCTAACCCCTGCGGACCATTTAGTCACACGCGAAGAGGAATTTGAACGCATGATTAAGCATGGCTTAAAGGCGACACAAAAGAAAAACATTCTCCTCACCCTCGGTATCACCCCGCACAGGCCTGAAACGGGCTACGGCTATATTCAGTTTAAGAATGAGTCCACGGACTTAGGGGAGGGCATCAAACCCGTCAAGACCTTTACAGAAAAACCCAACCTCGCCTTGGCCGAGTCCTTTCTCTCCACTGGAGAATTCCTGTGGAATGCGGGTATTTTTATTTGGAATGCCAACGCCATTCTGAGCGCATTTGAACGGCACATGCCCGAACTATACAGTGCATTTGAGGCGGGATGGGACCATTTGGATTCGGAAGGCGAACCTTCCTTTATCGCGGGGATGTATCCACAATGTCCCAACGAATCCATCGATTATGGCATCCTTGAAAAAACAGCGCAAGTCTATGTTTTGCCCGCTGAATTTGGCTGGAGCGACTTGGGTTCTTGGGGTGCTGTGCATGATCAGCGAACGCCCGATGAACATGGCAACACCGGGGTGACGGCAAATATTTTGGCCTACAACAGTAAAAACAACATTTTGTCCATTCCGAATCACATTGTGACCGTGTTGGATGGATTAGAGGATTTTATTGTGATTCAATCAGAGGATCGACTACTGATTTGTCCAAAAAGCAAAGAGCAAGAAATAAAGCAATATGTGAATGATGTCAAGGTGCGCCTTGGCGACAAACATGCCTAACGCCCTTTTACAAGCAAGCATAAAAAAACCGCATCCAAGGATGCGGTTTTTTTATGCTCAAAAGAAGCGGCTTTACGCTTCTTCCGTATGTCCAATCCATTTGTAGACCAACTTTGGCGCAATGCGCTCAAGTCCTACTAAGGTCAACCAGTATCCCACAAATAGGCCTAAAAACAACAACATGCTGAAGCCGGTAAGAATGATCAACAAAGCGATAAGAAAGCCGATGAATTTCATGGTGATGCGGTTGAATTGTATGACAAATATACATTGGAAATGGGCTTGGGTTGAACCCTACCTTTGTATTTATGAGCACACGAATTGAACGGGATACCATGGGCGAAGTCCATGTACCCTCTAACGTCTACTGGGGCGCCCAAACGGAACGCTCCCGCAATAATTTTAAGATCGGTCCAGAAGGCAGCATGCCCAAAGAGATCATTCACGCTTTTGGTTATTTGAAAAAAGCAGCTGCCCTTACGAATGCAGAATTAGGTGTGCTCCAGATAGAAAAAGCGCAACTTATTGCCCAAGTATGCGATGAGATCGTTTCGGGCCAATTAGATGATCAATTCCCCTTGGTGATTTGGCAAACGGGGTCCGGAACGCAAAGCAACATGAACTGCAATGAGGTCATTGCCTATCGCGGACACGTGTTGCAAGGCGGACAATTGACCGATAAAACAAAAGTGTTGCACCCCAACGATGACGTCAATAAGTCGCAGTCTTCCAACGACACCTTCCCTACCGCCATGCATATTGCCTCCTATATGCAAGTAGCCAAGTCTACTTTGCCCGGCATTCAGCACTTGCGCGATGTATTGGCGGCAAAATCGGCTGACTTTGCTTCGATTGTGAAGACAGGTCGCACCCACTTTATGGATGCAACCCCGCTAACGCTAGGCCAAGAGTTTAGCGGCTATGTGCAGCAATTGGACAACGGCATGCGTGCACTTCGCCTTGCTTTAGAAATGGTGGCAGAACTTGCTCTCGGGGGTACTGCCGTAGGTACAGGACTCAACACCCCTGAAGGCTATGCAGAAAAGGTCGCCGCCCAGATTGCAAAACTTACCGGCCAACCTTTTGTCAGTGCACCCAATAAGTTTGAAGCCCTTGCTGCCCATGATGCTATGGTTGAACTCTCCGGCGCCTTAAAGCGTGTCGCCGTTTCTCTGATGAAAATTGGGAACGATATCCGCATGTTGAGCAGCGGACCCAGATCAGGCATTGGCGAACTCATGATTCCCGACAATGAGCCTGGCTCTTCTATCATGCCAGGAAAAGTAAATCCTACACAGCCCGAAGCTTTAACCATGGTCGCTGCCCAAGTCATGGGCAATGATGTCGCAGTGAGCATCGGTGGCGCTACAGGGCATTTTGAACTCAACGTCTTCAAGCCTGTCATAGCGGCTAACGTACTGCAGAGTGCGCGATTGATTGGCGATGCATGCCGCAGTTTTGCGGACAAATGCGCGGGGGGGATTCAGCCCAACCTTCCCGTGCTTCAGCTACATCTAGAAAATTCCCTGATGCTGGTTACGGCCCTTAATCCGCACATTGGGTATGATAAAGCGGCCAAGATTGCCAAAACGGCGCATGCCGAAGGCTCCACCTTGCGAGAAGCTGCCGTAAAACTGGGGTTTGTTACACCTGAAGAATTTGATGCTTGGGTACGTCCCGAGGATATGTGCTAAGGCTCGCCTTTTTTCCTACAACAAGGTGGCAATTACCTCTACTGGACGGGCTATCAAACCCTTACCGCCTATCACCACGATGGGTCGTTGCATAAGTTTTGGGTATTCAATCATGGCATAGATCAATTCTTCGTCTTCCAACTCATGGGCGGCAAAGTGCTCTTTCCATTCGGGCTCTTGCGTACGAATTACATCGATCGGTGACATCTCGAGCAGCTGTAGAAGTTGATCTAACGCATCATACGTTAAAGGATCCTTCATGTATTCTATGATCTCAGCAGGGATTCCTTTTTCTGAAAGATAGGTAACCGCTTCGCGGCTTTTTCCACAGCGGGCATTATGGTAAATCTTTGCGGTCATTGTACCGTTTTATTCAAGGTAATAGCGCCATGCGCCGTGGCGGAAGTTCCACACGTCGTGGTCCATTGCGCGACGTAAAAGTACACCCCGTCTAATAAGGCACGTGACCGAAATTGACCATCCCAAGCAAAATTTGGCTCATGTGATGAAAAGACCTTTTGGCCCCAGCGGTCATAAATAATAAGATCTAATGACTGAAGTGAACTTGCCGCAGACTGACTCAGACAAAAGGCGTCATTCATGCCATCCCCATTGGGCGTAAACATATTGGGAAATCGCATTCCATCCGGGTCATCTGGCCCGACGACATCATAGGACAACATAAGGGTATCCCTTCTGTCACAAACGCTGTCCCAAACAATGACTGGAACGGTATAGGCGCCAGGAGTCCCTTGCCATAACCGCTCCCTTCCTTGCATTGGAGCACTCCCAAATCCGTTGGGATACCAAAAAATATGGGTGGCAAAATTGGCCTCTGCGGCACCCGTAATGATGGGTACATCCCCACATGGATTGACCACAATCTCGCCTAAAATCGTACCCAACGGAGGCCTAAATTGAACCACATAGGTTACCGTATCAGCCCCTCCACATAAGGTGTCCAATGCAATCAGCGTGATCGTTGTTGGGCCATATATCCCGCGGTAGTTGTGAATCAACGGGCATTGCATGCGCTCATAATGGCTACTCCCGTCACCCCAGAATACTTGCAGTGCATTGCTGACCAAAGAATCGGTAGGGTGAAGTTCTACATGCAGCGCTGTGTCACAGGGGGAATACACCAAATTCATGGAGGCACGTGGCGGATCGGGATTGGACACAAAGACAGATAGTTGCTGGGAGGACTGGGTTGCACAGACCGTATCAAATGCAGAGACGGTCACGAGGTACGGACCTGACTGCCCATAGGCATGACTAAAGGGAGGCTGCAGCCCGCCTGCGCTAAAAGCGCCATCCCCCCAGTCTACGAAAACAGAGTCACATAGGCCAAGGCTTCCTTTGATTAAGGCCTGATTTCCGGCGCAAAGGGTATCCGATACCAAATCCACCTGCACCGATGCGGCCTGCAAGGCAAAAGCGATTTGCACTGCAGCCATATTGCAGTTCCCGGCATTATTGGTGAGCGAGTAGGCATTGTGCGGAAAAATAGGTAGATTAGAATTGCCTCCACAGCCTGCACAAATAGCCTGGTGAATGACGCCAGCGGGATCGAATCGGGAAGTGCCCCCGTCCACATGCTCGTAGGACGGACTCCCCCCAAAGTAGGAGGCATACAAGGGACTACCTTTTCGGTTGAGCACAAGAAAATAAAAATCGCTTCCATCCGTCGTGCTCTGATACGCATCTGCCGTCGTAAATAGATTCTGCGTATTGCCTCCATTGTTGGCCAAACCACCCCAGCCCGAAAAATACAATGATCCACAGGCATCCATCATAAAGGCGGTAGGTGAGCAGTTGCTCGAGGAGATTGTTCCCGAACCAAACGTCTGTATTCGATAGAGCGTATCGAGGTTTGCATCCAACCATGCCATGTATTGAGACGACATATTCTGATTCCAGATACCCGTCGTACTCGACATGATCCCCCGTGTATTGCCCACAATGGCGATAGCCGTGGAATCACCTACCGCTTTGTAGGCGCCTTCCGGCTGGTGCGCAACCATGAACCCTACATCTGGACCCGTCGTACCGACATACGTGCTTTTTTCTACTGCACCCGTTCCGGCATCCACCCGTACAACCCATGCATCTTGCAAGCCTGATCGTTGTGCTTGATAGGCCGTTGCGTGGCCCAAACTATCCGAATAGCTCGCACCTACAGCGAATAGCTTTTCTTGTCCTTGCATCTGGACCAGAGAAGCTCCAAAAATGCCATCTGCTTGGTCCCCTCCTATATACGTGGACCAAGACAAGATATCCAAACCAGGTGTGAGCCGTGCCAAAACACCCTCTTGCATGCCGTGGGATGCTTGACCCCCTGCGCTTGTTGGAAAATCGCTCGAAAGCGTAGAAGTAGCAATGAATACCGCATTGCTTGTCGCCAGCACCTCTCCCCTGGCTTGATCACCATAGTTCAAGGCTAGATTTGCATTGATCCCATCATTTCCGGTGCCCCCTAGATAGGTCATACCGAGCAGGCTTCCACCCGTTGAATCGAGTCGAAGGAGAAAGATGTCTGAACCCGAATTCAAAGACTGACCTCCGCCATTGATGGAGGTACCGCCGCCGAAGGTGGTGTCATACCCGTTGGAGGTATGTGGTAAATCTGCCGAACCTGTGGTACCCATGACCACCAGATCCCCATTGGGCGCGGCCATCATGGAATGCGGTTGTTCGCGGTTGCTTCCACCGAAATAGGTCCCGCAGCGCAATCCAGTTCCATCAGGGCTGAACAACATCAGGACCACATCTGTGCCCCCGCCTGCATAACTGGACTGGATTCCGTTAGCCACCGGGAATTGCGTACCAAACGCAATACCCCCTATCCACGTGCGCCCCAAACCATCATAGGTGGCCGTATACCCAAAATTGTCTGAAATAGATCCCGAGAAAGTAGAAAAGCGGTAGACTGGGTCAATCCAAGTAGCCCCCTTGGCTTTAGGATGCCATTGCCCCTGTTCCTCTTCCCAATGCGCATGCAATGCCTTCCTTACATTCCCAGCTTGAGGCAATGAAATCGTCAAGTTGCCTACAGGAAGGTCAAACGTGATATGATTGCCTCCGGAGGGTGTACCCGAAGGAAGCCCTTCAAAGGTTGATGCCACCCTGGCCAAATCCTGGGCGCGTTCGCCCACCCAATTGGTTTTTAAAAAACCATCAGGGCTGAGCGAGAGTTCTAACGTGACACCTGGATACAAGCCATGGACAGCGCCTTCGGCAAATTGCGGCACTGCTGCGGCATAGCCAAGTGGGCTATAAAAAGTAAGCGAACCTGCCAGGGGGAGGCTTCCGACAAATTGGCCCCTCGCTGCTCCTTCAAATGTTTCGCTAAAGACAAAGAGATCTGCACTGTCCACTTCTTCTGGGCCTCTTAGCGTAAAGCGGAAGCCCTTTTCCATGATCCAGATGCGTGCCGTTTCGGTGGGCAACTGCGCCAATACCTCTTTGGGCCACTGGCCCTGATTGGGAATAAAACCCTGTGCAGGGCGATCTATCACCAAAGGCTGCGCAACCGCAATGCGTGCGCACAAGAAAAGAAAAAGGAGCCATCGGGATCGCATGATCCCGAAGATACGCACTCTGTCAAGGGGTCATGCGCCCTTTGCCTCAATCTAGGCCGTCGTCTTCTACAGCAGCAGAACCGTCGGCCATTAAATAGGCTTTGAGGAACGCATCCAATTCGCCATCTAATACGCTGTCCGGATCTGTAGTTTCTACCCCAGTACGAACATCTTTGACCAACTTATAGGGGTGCAACACATAGTTGCGTATTTGAGAACCCCACTCAATCTTCTTTTTCCCGGCTTCAATCTCAGAACGCTTGGCATTGCGCTCCTCTATGACCATTTCATACAAACGCGATTTGAGCAATTGAATGGCCTTCTCTTTGTTTTGAAGCTGAGAACGGGTTTCTGTGTTCTCAATAACAATCCCTGTAGGACGGTGCTTTAGACGAACACCCGTCTCTACTTTGTTTACGTTCTGTCCACCTGCGCCACTTGAACGGAAAGTGTCCCAATCAATTTCGGCCAGATTCACTTGAATGTCAATGGTGTCATCCACCAAAGGATAGACATAGACACTCACAAAAGAGGTGTGGCGACGTGCATTGCTGTCAAATGGGCTGATACGCACCAAACGATGCACACCATTCTCCCCTTTGAGGTAACCAAAGACATAGTCTCCCTCAATTTCTAACGTTACGGTCTTTACTCCCGCTACATCGCCTTCTTGAAAATTGAGTTCCTTTACCTTGTGGCCATTGCGTTCTGCCCATCTGAGATACATGCGCATCAAGATTCCTGCCCAGTCGCAAGATTCTGTACCACCTGCTCCTGCCGTGACTTGCAGCACTGCAGACATTTTATCTTCTTCGCCAGAAAGCATGTTTCGGAACTCCAGCGTACTCAAGGCTTCTTCAAGCTTTTTAGCTGATTCATTTACCTCCGCTTCGGTCAACTCGCCTTCGCGATAAAACTCGACCGATAACTCCACTTCACCGAGCATGGCTTCCATGGACTCATAGCCCTGAATCCAGTATTTCATCTCGCGGATTTTCTTCATGACCTGTTCCGCCTTTTTGGAATCTTCCCAAAAAGTGGGATCCACAGTTCGCTCTTCTTCGTTGGCTAATTGAATGCGTTTTTCACTCAGACGCAGGTAGCTACGCAAGGCTTTTAGGCGCGCGTGAAAATCCTTGATTTGTTCGCTTGAAACCATAGGGACAAAAGTACGGCGGTGAGTACCTTGTTACCATGTTTTTAGAAGAGGCCGATTTTAGATCTGATACCGTCACGCGTCCCACTGCCGCGATGCTTGACGCAATGCAAACTGCACCCGTTGGGGACGACGTTTTGGGGGACGACCCCACCGTAAAAAAACTGGAATCCCTTGCCGCTGAGCGATTTGGCATGGAGGCGGGTCTATTCTGCCCTTCAGGAACGATGACCAACCAGATTGCCATCAACGTCCATACCCGACCTGGAGATGAACTCATCTGTTCTCCTTTAGCCCATATCTACAATTATGAAGGCGGTGGTGTAGCCTTCAATTCTGGCGTGCAGGTGCGCACGGGCGGAGATGCCTATGGCCGAATCTTACCTGAAGACGTGCACCGACTCGTGCAACCAGAGATGGATGTGCATGCTGCGCCCTCCAGACTGCTTGTGGTAGAAAACACAGCCAACAAAGGCGGTGGAACCAGTATGGGGATCCCCCTGTTAAAAAACCTTGAAAGCGCGGCTCGGCAACATCATCTGGCGTATCATCTAGATGGGGCCAGGGTGTTCAATGCCATTGTACGGGAAGGCGAATCTACCGAGGACTATGCCCTCTTTGACTCTATCTCCATCTGTTTAAGTAAAGGCCTCGGCGCGCCCGTGGGTTCGGTACTACTTGGCAGCAAAGAATTTATTGCGCAAGGCAAGCGCATCCGAAAACGCTTTGGCGGAGGAATGCGCCAAGCAGGCTATTTGGCTGCTGCCGGCATCTATGCCCTTGACCACCATATTGACCGCCTGGCAGAAGACCATGAAAAGGCTGCAATGATTGATCAATGGCTGGCAGCCCTCCCCTATGTGGTTGAGCGCAAGCCTTGTCAGACCAACATGGTCCTATTTCGTATTGACGCAGTAGGCGGTGCCTCGGCTTTACAAGCGCATCTTGCGCAAAAAGGGGTGCGTATTATGGCCATGGATACAGAGTGGTTGCGTATTGTGACCCACCTAGACATTCAGGAAGTTCATTTGCAACAATTGAACAAAGGGCTCACATCCTTTAAGCCCTAAAAAGGGCACACATTACCCTTCCGTTGTTAGTGCGAGGCGTGCATTTTGGATCTCATCCCATGTGTAACCCTTCCGTTGCATACGTTGATATGCACGTTGTTCTTCTTCCCAGTTAGCCCAAGGCATGGACTTGTTCAGTAGATTCTTAAGCGTTGCTTGATAGGTCTCGTTACTGATTTCGTCTAGGGCTTGAGAAATTAAACCCCCTGGCACCCGCTTGGCCTTGAGTGCATATGTTAACTTGACACGTCCCCAGCCCTTGGTGTTGTGCTTGCCTCGCACAAAGGTTTCCGCAAAACGCGCTTCAGATAGAAAACCATCCGAGATCAATTCTGCCATCAAATCTTCTTGCGCCTGGTAGGCAATCCCCATGGCACGTAATCGGGTCTCCACTTCAAACTGACAGCGTTCTTGATAGGCACAGTATTTCTGTATCTGAACCCGAGCAACTTCTAGGTCGTGGACTTTTTCGCGTTTAAATGGGGGCATAGTCCAAAAATAGTGCAGGCGGCCAATGGCCGCCTGCATAAAAAATGGTAGAAATGGATCTTAACCCAGTTTCTTGTTTTGATCATCCGCAAAACGGTACTCCAACATCTTGAAGGCGTCACGTTCCACTACTTTCAATGGGTGCCCATAGAGCTTTGACCATTGACGGCCCTTTGACTTCCAAAGGAATCCCTTCGTGAGATACGCATGAATGAAAGGATGCACATGTAAAAACACGGTTCCCTTGTCTTTTTTCTCGCGCATCTTGGCGACAATCTGGTCAAACTTTTGTTCTAAAGCATCAATCATGGTGATCGGTGCTTCAACCAGGTTATCAGGATTTTCTTCCTTTGTTTCTAGACGTCGGGCAGGACGAACACGTTGCCTTGTGATTTCCACCAAGCCAAACTTGGACGGGGGAAGAATCTTGTGGCGTGCTCGGTCATTCTCCATGACTTCCTTCATCTTTTCAAAGAGTTCCTTTCGGTGCTCCCCTTTGTGCAAATCAATAAAGTCAATACAAATGATCCCACCCATATCGCGCAAACGAAGTTGCCGGCCAATTTCCTCCGCTGCCATGAGATTCACGGCCAAAGCATTGTCTTCTTGACTTTCTCCTTTGCTAGAACGGTTTCCGCTATTCACATCAATGACGTGCATCGCTTCAGTGTGTTCAATGATAAGGTAGGTACCCTTGCCCATGTTCACTGTCCGCCCAAAAGCAGACTTCAACTGGCGGTCTACGCCATAGTGCTGAAAGACAGGGACGGCCGAATTATGCATCTTGACAATGCTGGCGCGTTCCGGTGCGATGGACTCTACATATTCTTTGATCTCTTGGTGCAGGGACTCATCGTCCACGACAATTTGGTCAAAGCTGTCATTGAAGACATCACGCAGATAGGCGCTTGCGCGGTCCATCTCTCTTAAAACACATTTGCGTGGCTTTGCGTTCCGCAAAGTGCGGTGCAATATTTTCCACTTGGACATCAAGTCCGCCAAGTCGGCGGTCAATTCTTCCGTGGAGACCCCTTGGGCAACGGTGCGAACAATCACACCAAAGCCATCAGGGCGAATCGATTGAACGAGCTTGCGCAGTCGTTCCTTCTCTTTACGCTCTCGAATCTTCTGAGATACTGAAACGCGGGTGGTAAACGGCACCAAAACGATGAACCGTCCCGCGATAGATATTTCAGATGTAACCCGAGGGCCTTTCGTCGAAATAGGCTCTTTCACAACCTGGACCAATATTTGGTCACCCGGTTTCAGAACGCTCTCCATAGCCCCATCTTTTTCGATCAGGGGTTCTAGGTTGAAATCAGCAATGTTTGCTGGTTGCTTCCCGAGGTGAACTTTCTTGTTAAAAGACTGCCACGATGAAATTTGAGGACCTAAATCATGGTAGTGTAGAAACGCATCTTTCTCGTATCCTACATCCACAAATGCCGCGTTGAGACTGGGTGCCAATTTGCGCACTTGTCCCAAATAAACATCGCCTACAGAAAATTGCTGTTTTGCATCTTCCTGAATCAGCTCTGTTAAACGGCCATCCTTAAGAAGGGCAATGACTGCGTCCGACTCACTCGCTTGAATGATAAGTTCAGTACGCATAATTTGCCTCTACTTATTTCTTTTTGTGACGGTTTTTGCGTAGACGCTTCTTCCGCTTGTGTGTAGCCATCTTATGGCGTTTTCTTTTCTTACCGCTTGGCATAATGCTGTCGATTAAAATGAAACAATCATTGAATTTTTTTGGCCTCCGTTGCAAGTCCCGACTGAAGTGCTTCTAATGCTGCCTTCAATTCGGAGGCGCGGGGGGTGTTGGGGTATTGGGTTAAAAAAGATTCTAGGTGCTGAATGGCCCCTTCTACACGTCCCGCGTTAGCGAGGGACTGGGCTAGGCTTTCCGCAGCGACTTCATCGTCGGGGCGGATTGTAAGTACAATTTGGAAGCGTTCTACGGCTTTCTCCCATTGCCCGGACATCATGGAGAATTGCCCAAGGTAGAACTGGGCGTCACGGTGATTGGGATCTTCCTGGACCACTTCACGCAGTTTAAAGATGGCCTCCATAGGATTGCCTTCTTGCGACTGGATAATGGCCACAGCCTCTTGAACTTTCTGATCCAAGGGGCTTAGGGTTGCTTCTGTTTCTTGTTCCTTTTCTGCTCTAGGCGCATGCGGCAATAGCCAAACTCCTGCGGTCACCACAACCACAGCAGAAATAGCGTAAACCCATGCGCGCTTCATACCTATTCTTCTTTTTTTAGTCGTTTACCTCAACGTTGCTCTTTACCTCCTCTGCAAAAGTCTTTGCAGGCTTAAATGAAGGGATATAATGAGCAGGGATGATAAGTGTGGTGTTCTTGGAAATATTGCGACCGGTTTTTTCCGCACGCTTCTTCAGCACAAAGCTTCCGAAACCGCGCAGATAAACATTCTCGCCGGATTCCATACTCGATTTTACTTCGCGCATGAAGCCCTCTACGACGGCTAATACATCGGATTTTTCAAGACCCGTGCGGTCAGAGATACGCGTGACGATGTCCGCTTTTGTCATGGTAATTTCTTTTAAAACGTGTTTCCCTGAGTCTATGCCCCCGGGAAGATTGGGGTTATTTTAGCGGCCGCAAAGTTAAGGAATAGTGAACGAAACAACAACATGGAATATTGACATACAAACTGCTCTAATCGAGTGGTTTGATCGCAGTGCACGGACCTTGCCTTGGCGTAGTTATAGCAATCCATATGCCATATGGTTGAGTGAGGTGATTCTTCAACAAACTAGGGTGGCGCAAGGACGTGCCTATTGGGAAAAGTTTATGACTGAATTCCCTACCCTTCAATCTCTAGCAGAGGCGCCGTCAGAAAAAGTCATGGGACTTTGGGCGGGGTTGGGTTATTACAGCCGCGCACGCAACCTTCATGCAACGGCTAAAATCATAGCGGAATTGGGTGATTTCCCAAACAATGCGAAAGATTTACAAAGTTTGCCCGGGATTGGCCCCTATACCGCAGCAGCCATAGCCTCTATTGCGTTTAAGCAAGTTATCCCCGCACTAGATGGCAATGCCTTTCGGGTCTATACAAGACTCTTTGCTTTAGCTGACTGCATTGACCTTCCAAGTACGCAAAAAATCATAGCCCATAAATCTCTCCCGCTACTTGATCCCCTCAGGCCTGGGGACAGTAATCAAGCCATTATGGACTTAGGTGCGCAGATTTGCACCCCGACACAACCAAAATGTATTGACTGCCCACTTGCCTTTGCCTGCGAAGCCTTTCGGAGGGGCACCCAAACGGATTTTCCAATGAAGAAATCCAAAAAAGTGGCAAAGCAAGTCAGTATGACGCTTCATGTCATCATGCGAAAAGACAAAATCGCGGTGATCAAAAGACCCTCTAAGGGTATTTGGGGAGATTTATGGTGCTTTCCAGAGGAGCTTCCCGAAACGATTCCTGTCATCGAGGGGCTCCGCAAAAGGCATTTATTGACACATCTAGATCTGGACGTCCATTTTCCGGAATCTCATGCCCCCTCCCTTTGGATTGAGCCGCAATGGGAATGGGTTGATCCTAACGTCCTGCAGCACCGAGCGATACCTGTGCCTATAAGGTGGTGGTTAGAGGAAAAAAACTACATTTGACCTATACAAAGCATACAAATGGCAGGTACTTTAAATAAGGTCATGTTGATCGGAAACTTGGGTAAAGATCCCGAAGTTCGCAACTTTGACAATGGCGGAAAACTCGTCCGCTTCCCCATGGCTACCACGGAAAACTATACGGACCGTGAGGGAAATCGCAAGGAAAACACCGAGTGGCACACGGTGGTGGTGCGTTCTCCACGTTTAGGCGAGGTATGCGAACGCTACCTCAAAAAAGGAGACAAAGTCTTCATTGAAGGTAAGATCCGGTCGCGTCAATGGACAGATGACCATAATCAAACACGTTATAATATTGAAATTGCAGCGGACTCCATGACCATGCTCGGACCCAACCCTATGCGGTCTAGAGAGGAAGCCTCGGAAACGCCACGAAACGCATACCGAAATGTAGATGAGGATCAACAATACAATGCGGATGATTCTCCCCAACAGGAAGAAGACGACGACTTCCCCTTCTGATGCGCTTGCTCCCTGTATGAATCAATACCTCCTCCTTGGACCCTGACCCGACCCTTCTCCACGATTTTTTTCAACCTTTCCCTTCAGAAGCCATTATACCCCTGGGTGCTATGGCGCTATTGTTGGTTGGTTCTGCCGTAGCCTCTGCGTCAGAAGTGGCTTTCTTTTCCCTGACTCCAAAGGACAAGGCCAAACTTCATGAAGAAAAAAACACGGGATCTGAACGCGTCTTAGAGGTGCTCAAACACCCGGAAAAACTTTTAGCCACCTTACTCGTCTTAAACAACTTGTTCAACCTTGCTTTGATTTTGATCAGCACATACGTCATTGGGCTCATCTTCAACTTAGATGCGCATCCTTGGTTAGCTATTGGCTTTCAGACGGTATTGGTAACAGCCGTACTGCTCATTTTTGGCGAGGTTATTCCAAAAACTTATGCTGCAAGCCACGGGGTTATTTGGGCAAAAAACGTGGGGGTCTTCATTCAGGGCAGCATGCGTGTTTTACAACCTTTAAGCATGGCATTGGTGGGTTCCAGTCGCTTTATTGAGCGATCAAGCAAAAACAAATCCTTGACCGTAGAAGAATTGGAGGATGCATTAGACCTGACATCTGACGATGCCACAACCCCAGATCAACAGCGCTTACTGCGCGAAATTGTTCGGTTTGGCTCCACTAGTGTCAAACAAATCATGACACCGCGGCAGGAGATTTTTGCTCTAGAAGACGAAAAGGCCCTCGCCGATGTGCTAGAAGTCGTCTCAGAAAATGGATTTTCACGTATTCCGATTTACCAAGAAAACATGGATCGAATTTCCGGAATTCTGCATGCAAAAGACTTATTGAAGCATCTAGATGAGGAAGCAAATTATGCTTGGTCTGCCTTGGTGCGTCCCGCATTTTTTGTTACAGAGAGCATGAAAATTGATGACCTCTTGGGGGACTTTCGTGAAAAAAAGATGCATATGGCCCTGGTAGTGGACGAATTTGGCGGCATTTCTGGACTTGTTACCCTGGAAGATGTGATGGAAGAGATTGTGGGTGAAATTCGTGATGAATTTGACACCGAAGAGCAACTCTTCTCTCAATTAGATGAAGATACGTTTGTCTTTGAAGCACGAGCGCAATTGTCGGATTTATTCCGTGCCGTGGACATGGATCCTGATACCCTAGACAGCTATCGAGGTGAAGCCGATACCGTGGCTGGATTAATCTTGGAGCAGCTGGGCCGTATGCCGCTGAAGGGGGAGACCCTGCAAACTGGGCCCGTACAATGGACGGTGGAAGCTGCGGACCGTCGACGCATTGTTCGGGTGAAAGTCAAAGTAGAACGTGATGAAGACTAAACGCAATGTGCTTCTAGCGCTGGGATCTGTACTTCTCTTGGGTATTGTCGCCCTGATGGCTTGGCCACCATCCAACACCCTACCAAAACCCAACGGCTTTATCCGTATTGCGCCACCCATAGTAGACTCTACGGCACATTCTCTTTCTGAATTTACGGAAGCATCCTTTCCTTACTCCATGCTAGTGCATGGATCTGCCCAGTGGGAAGGTCAGTCCGAATTAGGTTGGGGCGATATCGTGTATCCATGGTGTCAAGGCCGCATGCAACTCACCTATAAACCTGTAAAACAGAATTTGGCCACGTTGATTGACGATGCACATAAACTTGCCTTCAAACATTCAGTGGTTGCGGATGGTATTTCCCAAAAGCTCTACGTAAATCCCGAACGCAAGGTGTATGGCATTCTTTTTCATGTTGAAGGAAATGCGGCCTCGACAATTCAGTTTTTTGCGACCGACAGCACAGCACACTTTGTGCGAGGAGCCGCCTATGTTTTTGCAGAACCCAATGCGGATTCTTTGGCACCCGTGACGGCATTCTTTGAAAAAGAGGTCATCCGCTACTTGGAGACGTTAACGTGGGAGAATATCTAAAAGTGTGCGAATAAAGCGCGTAAGACATTAGAGGCAGATCCGTCAATTGAATCGGCCATGAAAAGCGATGAAAGGGATGGGGGAAACCTACTTTTTACGCAGTATGAGCCACGCCTTAAAGGCCCCATCTACCAATAGATACCAAGAGATTGCGCTCAAGAGTAAATGCAACGGCTGCATCCATCGTGGAATAGACAAATAATACATGGACGCGCCGATGGCTATTTCTGCCAATAAGGCATATAATACAAGTGCCGACCGGACTTTTAATCCGGCCAATCCAAAAGATTTTCGGTAGAGATAATAAGACAGTGCAAGGAGTACGATGCTAAAACTTCTATGCACGTAGAGGGCAAAGGGAAGCTGGGTAACCCATGCACTCCGGTCTGACGTCAGCCCAAAGGTTTTGATCAGCACATCCACCTCTTCTCTTACCTGTGTCCCCATCAATATTTGCACACTGAGCAACGCAATAAGCCAAAGGAACAGCCGATAAACACCTTTGCGGTCTGCATTGACCTTTTCTATCTCATGCTCTGCGCGCAGGGCATGAATCTCCCATTCAGTCGAAACACTGCGGTAAACAGCCGCCAATAAACCAAGGAGCAAGAACGCCCCGGCCATATGGTAGGTGATATGATTCGGCACAAGATTGCCCTCCACCACAACCTTACCCAACCATGCTTCAAATCCCAAAAGAAACAATGCCGCTAAAATGGTGAAGGACCATTTAGGATGTGCTTTGAACCGCCAAAAGGTCCAAAGTGTGGCCAAAAACACAGGAATGCCCAACAGCGCACCTAGGAGCCGGTTGATGTATTCGATCCACGTATGTACGGGATTAAAAACCGCATAATCATGGCGGTCATAGGGGCTCCAATGATCCTTTTGCATGACAAGGCCGCTGGTAAAGGAAGCCTCCGCTACCCACAAAGTGTCATGGTGCAAAATCATCCGACCTTCAGCATAGAAAGTTTCCGGCGCCCAAATAACCTGTGCCTCTTGGGTCGGAGGGACCGTCAATCCAAAGCATCTAGGCCAATCAGGACAGCCCATACCGCTACCCGTCATTCGGACAATGGAACCCGCCAGTATGACTAAAATGGTCAATGCAATCGAGGCCTGGAGAAGCCTACGTAGGACAAAGGTCCATTTTGTGGTGGGGCTGTGTGGCATGGATGCAAAGGTAATCTACCTTTGGCGCCCTATGAACCGCCCTCTTCTAACCTGGATCATTTTTGTCGCACTCGTATTGGTGTGGGGATCCTCTTTCATTTTGATGAAACATGCCTTGATCGGTTTTACCGCTATACAAATTGGGGCTGCGCGTATTCTTTTTGCTACAGTATTTACCTTGAGCTTTGCCTTTCCGCAACTCAAAGAATTCCGCAAGGCAGATCTTGCGCCCTTATTATTGGTGGCTATCCTGGGCAACTCTATTCCCTATGTGCTCTTCCCTATTGCCGTGGCACACGTTCCATCAGGTGTGGTAGGGATTACCAATTCTATGACGCCCCTATTTACTTTATTGGTTGGGTTAATTGCCTTTGGGCGCCCATTAAAGCGCTTGCGCGCTTTTGGGGTGGCAGTTGGTTTTATAGGGGCTGTTATCCTGATCAATCCATTCGATGATCATTCAAGCGTTGGACAAAATTGGCCCTACTTGCTCTTGGCCGTGTTGGCTGCAGCCTGTTATGGTGTCAGTATAAACACCATTGGAGATCGACTAAAACACCTATCCCCCAGAGCCATTACCCTTTTTGCGATGCTGGGCGCTTCCGTTCCCTCGATGGGCATTCTTGCGGGGTCGCATGTGACGGATCAACTCACAGGCTCACCAGAAATGTGGTCAAGCTTGGCCGCCATTGCATTCTTAGGGATGGTAGGCACCAGTTTGGCTATGGTGGTTTTTAACCGGCTTATTGCGATGACGACGCCGCTTTTTGCCGCCTCCACTACGTATGTGATTCCCATTGTTGCCTTGGGCTGGGGACTGATCTTTGGCGAAGATCTTTTGATCAACCATTACCTGGGAATGGTGACGATTCTTGTGGGCGTTTGGATGGTAAATAAGAAGACCTAATCCGGAAAAAGAAAGATAAAAAAAGCCCCCCAAGGAATGGCCTTGGGGGGCTTTTTGCTTTTCAGCGAAGATCTACTTAGTTGAAGATGTTCATATCCACTTCACCATTGACGACTACAAGCGTGGTTTTGACTTCAAGGTTCATGCCGGGCTGAAGCGGGACGATCATGACATGCGGCAACATCACCCCATCCACGGTCCGATAATCACTGAAATCCACATTGATGACTTGTTCTCCCTGCGGTGTTTCTGCTACTTGGCTTTGACGGACACATACTCCCGTTTTAGCATCGTAGTAACGCTTGACCTCATTGCTACCCAAGGTTATGACCAATTCATAGCACGTCGCGCCATTGACCGTAGCTGGAGCCTGAGATAATGCCGCATTGCCGCCTTCTGCGCCATCTAACAAGAGTTCGGTACACCAAGAATCATGGATAACATCTTGTGCCATGGCGTCGTCTACTGGGATATCTTGACCATTGGCTTGTACCACAACCTTATCCCCGTTGTACTTTTTCAAACTGCCGCCCATGGGCGTCTTTTGCTCAGAGAAAATAAAATGTGGCTTTGCATAGACAGAATGAAAACTCAAGGTCATCCCCATCAAGCTTGCCTCTTGCTTGATGTCTATGGTTTCCACCCTATCTATAGCCTGACGTCCTCCCATGGCTTCCATCGCAGCATCTAAGACGCCCTGGGCGGTTAGGCCTGCAGGAACCGTTGCCACTGGGGCAGTGGTTGCCTCTGCATCCAAGGTATAATATTCAATAGGGAAGCCAAGACGCTCAAGTCCAGGCGCAATGTCTAACGCCTTGCCTACAATCAGGATCAGGAAATGCCCCTCTTCGATATACGTATTGGCTACGCGCTGCACATCTTCAACAGATACCGCCTCTAGTCGCTTGAGGTACGTGTTGTAATAATCGCTTGGAAGTCCATATTCCAAAATGTTGGAGGCAAAACGCGCCACTGTGCGGGGGCTTTCTAAAGAACGACCAAAGCTTCCGGATAGATTGTTTTTGGCTGCACGCAAATCCTCCGCGCTAACCGTCTCTGTTTGGATGCGGTTGATTTCATACAAGAATTCAGCTACCGCGGAATCGGTTACTGCATTGCGCACCTCTGCACTTGCGTCAAAGGAAGACACGTACTGGCTACTACCGTAATTTGAGTACGCCCCATAGGTGTAGGCTTTGTCTTCGCGTAGGTTTTGGAATAACCGCCCTGCGGATCCTGCACCCAAAATTTGGTTCATCACACTCATAGCTTCCGCATCAGGGTGGCCAACAGGTAGATACAGGGTGTTGGTTACAATGATGCTAGATTGCACTGAAGCATCGCGGTTAACCAATGCGATACGGGTATTGTTCTGCTTTGCTGGTGCATCAAAAGTGACCGGCTTTTTAAACTTACCCTTCCATCCCCCAAAATAAGCTTCTGCTAAATTGCGCGCTTGATCTACCTGAATGTCACCGACGATGACCAGGGTGGCAATATTAGGCTTCCAGTAGGTTTTGTAAAAAGTCTCGCAATCCTTGAGACTCACGGCATTGACCGTCGTCTCGTTCACCAATTCTCCTGAGGGGTGATCTACTCCGTAGAGTAAGGCGCGCGAAACATTGGAACGAATAGTTCCTGGGTTGTCACGCTCATTCTTCAGGCTGGTGGCAAATTGGTTTTTCAATTTATCAAAAGACGAAGAAGGAAAGGCTGGCTCCATGGCCACTTCTGCGGCGATATCAAACAACTGATCTGCATACTTGCTAAGACCGCTGGTATTGACACCCGTGGGCCCAGTCCCAAGGCGTGCACCTATATAGTCGACATCTTGGTCCAAGGTAGCTTTATCACGCAGTTTCGTTCCTTCCGAAAGGAGGTCACCCGTTAAGCGCGAAACGCCTGCTTTATCCCCTTCAAAGATTTGACCTGGGTCCAATGAAAGGCCCACCGAAATACGAGGAAGTTTGTGGTCTTCCACCACTAAAACGGTCATGCCATTTTTAAGGGTGAATTGCGTGTAGGGGGCAATGGTAGGGACACGTGGTTCGGCCGGCGTGGGGCGAATACTGCGGTCCAATTGCGCCTGCGCCGTTATGGAGGCGATGGCAATGAGAGCAAAGAGAATACGTTTCATTATTCAACAGAGGGATTAGCGCTAGGCTTGGGCAAATAAGTCAAGACCACACGGTTAGAAGGCTTCAAATAGGTTTGCGCGACACGCTGAATGTCTTCGCGCGTTACAGCGCGGTAACGCTCAATTTCAGTATTGATCAAATTGGCGTCCCCAAAGTAGACATAGTAGTTGGCCAAGGACTCTGCAATCCCCGAAACAGATCCGTTTTGGGTGATAAAGTCCGCTTCTACTTTGTTCAAGACTTTCTCAAATTCTGTTGGACGCATTAATTCGTTTTGGATACGGGCAATTTCTTCGTCCATTGTACCTAAAACTTCTGAAGTTGTATGGTCACCATTGGTGAGGGCCAAGGTGATGAAAATGCCATGATCCTCCAGTGCGTATGGAAATGCTGCAACTTGCAGGGCAGATTGATCCTGATCTACCATGCGCTTAGAAAATCGTGAAGAGGGACCATCGCTCAAGGCTGTTGTCAACATCTGCAACGCATACGCGTCTACGTCAGATTGGCCAGGCATACGGTACCCGGTAAAAATGGCCGGAATTTGGATGTTATCATAGATCGTATCCTGTATTTCCGATGTCAAAGCCGTAGCATTTTTGTTTGGCTGTTCGACGACTTCACCCGCGGGGATATCGCCAAAGTACTTTGAAATCCATTTTTTTGCCTCCTCGGGGTCAAGGTCGCCCGCAATGCTCAACGTGGCGTTGTTGGGGACATAGAATTTGTCATAGAAATTGACGTAATCTTCCGTTTGCGCTGCATTTAAATCATCCATAGACCCAATAACCGCCCAATTATAGGGGTGGTCAGGGAATGCGCGCTTGAACATCTCCGAACTCCAAGAACCATAGGGCTGGTTGTCCACACGCATGCGCTTCTCCTCTTTCACCACTTCGCGCTGTGTTTCTACCCCTGTTTGGTCCACTTTGGCATGCAGCATTCGCTCGGATTCCATCCAAAGGCCTAGCTCCAAGTTATTGGAAGGTAAAATTTCATAATAAAATGTCCGGTCCTGCATGGTGTTCGCGTTTAACGTGCCACCATTGGCTTGAATGAGTTTCATGTATTCGCCGCGGCCAATATTTTCAGATCCTTCAAACAGAAGGTGCTCAAAAAAGTGGGCAAATCCTGTTCGGTTTGTTTCTTCATTTTTGGATCCCACATGGTACAGGACACTCACCGCCACAATGGGGGTGCCTTTGTCCTGGTGAAGGATGACATGGAGACCATTGTCCAAGTCGTATTCTTCAAAGGCAATTTGCGCCTGGGCGGAATACGCCAAACAAGTCAGTCCGGCCACAAATAAGCGTGCAGAATGCTTCATAGCGTTGATTTACAATGGGCCGGATTCCCGGCATTTAATTAAGTTGCCAAGGACTGCAAGAACCACACCAAAAAGAGGCTTACCTTCACTTGAGGGGCTGAAGGTACAAAGCCTATGCGCCGAAAGGAAGTTCCGCTAGTGAGATTTGCGTAGATCTTTTCTCCTGAGATACTTTTAAAATCAGGAATTCGGCGTATCTTTGCACCCCCTAACTAAATAAAGTACATATGTACGCCATCGTAGAAATAGCAGGGCTGCAATACAAAGTGCAAAAAGACCAACGCGTGTACGTTCACCGTTTGGAAGGCAATGAAGGTGACAAACTCACGTTTGATCGCGTTTTATTGGCGGAAGAAAAGGACGAAGTCACCGTGGGCGCCCCCGTTATCGAAGGTGCAACCGTAAAGGCAAGCATCTTGGCCCAAGTAAAGGCCGACAAAGTGATCATCTTCAAGAAGAAGCGCCGCAAGGGCTACGAAAAGAAGACAGGCCATCGCCAGCCGATGACCCAGATCTTGATTACAGACATTCGTTTGTCTGCTCCTAAGAAAAAAGCAACCAAAAAAGCGGAGGCAACCGAAGAAGTTGCTGCTGAAGCTTAAATCTGATAAACCATGGCACACAAGAAAGGTGTAGGTAGTTCCAAGAACGGACGCGAATCAGAAAGCAAACGACTCGGTGTCAAAATCTACGGCGGCCAACCCGCATTAGCAGGAAATATTATCGTGCGTCAGCGCGGTACGTCTCACCATCCCGGCAAAAATGTCGGCATAGGCAAGGACCATACATTGTATGCCCTTGAGACGGGTATGGTAGAATTCAAAAAGAAAGCCGGTAACAAAAGCTTTGTCTCGGTTGTTCCCTTCTCCGAAGGGGGCGAGGCTTAATTCACCACGCACACAAAACATTCACCCCCTGTCGCTCGAAAAGCTGCAGGGGGTTTTTTAGTTTTACATTATGTTACAACTCAACACGATTCGTCAAGACGCTGAAGGCGTCATCGCTGCCCTCGCCAAGCGTCATATAGATGCGCGCCCTGCAGTCGAAGCCCTTTTGGCTTTAAACGAGCAACGCCGACACCTTCAATCGGAAACAGAAAGTCAACAAGCGCAGGCCAATGCGCTGGCCAAGTCCATTGGTCAGCTCTTCCGAGAAGGGAAGGCGGCCGAGGCGGAATCCATGAAAGCGGAAAGCGCTGCCATCAAGGAGCGCTTGGGCGAACTCGCCACCTCACTCCATGCCCTGGAAGAGAAGGAGCGTGCGCAATTGATTGCCTTGCCCAATATGCCGCACGCGGCTGTACCTGCAGGAAAGCACGCCGATGACAATGAAGTGGTGCGCACCTGGGGCGAACTACCACAACTTTCTGAAGGCCATGTGCCACATTGGGAATTGGCGGAACGGTACAAACTCATTGACTTTGAACGCGGGGTCAAGATTACAGGTGCCGGCTTTCCGGTGTATACGGGTCAAGGTGCACGTTTGCAGCGCGCCCTGATTCAATTTTTCTTAGACCGCAATACCGCAGCCGGTTATTTGGAAATACAGCCGCCCCTCTTTATCAATGAAGCATCCGGTTTTGGCACCGGTCAATTGCCCGATAAGGAAGGACAGATGTACCACATCACCGAAGACAACCTCTTTGCGATTCCTACTGCCGAAGTCCCCATCACCAATTTGTTGCGCGATGAGATTGTGGCGCAATCCGAGCTTCCTATTAAAATGACAGCCTACAGCCCCTGCTTCCGTCGTGAAGCGGGCTCGTATGGAAAGGATGTCCGCGGGCTCAACCGCCTGCATCAGTTTGACAAAGTAGAAATTGTCTGTGTGGAGCATCCTGATCATTCCTATACACGCCTAGAGGAGATGGTTGCGCATGTGGCCAGCCTCCTAGAGGACTTGGGGCTCCATTACCGCATATTGCGCCTTTGTGGCGGAGATATGGGCTTTACGTCCGCCTTGACCTATGATTTTGAAGTCTGGTCCGCAGCCCAAGCGCGCTGGCTTGAAGTCAGTTCTGTATCCAACTTTGAAACCTTCCAGGCCAACCGCCTCAAGTTGCGCTACCGAAGTGAGGAGGACCACAAACCCTACTTAGCCCATACCCTCAACGGCTCTGCCTTGGCATTGCCGCGCATTGTCGCCGCCTTGTTAGAAAACAATCAAGGCCCAGAGGGAATTCGCCTTCCAGAAGTATTGGTTCCTTACACCGGTTTTGCGCGTATCACAGGATCATGAAGTGCCCCGTTTCTTTTGCCCTGATGGCGCTACTTTCTCTTGCCGCATGCCAAAAGTCTTATGTCGCAGACATTGAAATCCTGCGCAATGACACGCAGGCCGCTTTGGACCAATTGGCTTCGCTCTACACAGAGGGCATTGAAGCCGATTATCAAGATTTGGAGCGGCATGCTGCCATTGCACGGACCAAGCCCTTTGATACGGCCCATGAAAAGCAGTTTCGCAACGAGTTTGAGGTCCTGAAGTACCACTACCGCCAAACTTCTCGTTGGTTTGAGCTCCAGACTCACGCAGAATGGGAAGCGCAGCTAACCTATGGACGCACACAACTGGAAGCCTTGTTCCATGATGCAGAGAAGGGTTTGATGGCAAAAGAAGCCGTGCGCCAAGCTTTAGAATCAGAAAAAAATGTCTTGCTCCCGCTTCTGGCGGAAGTGACGAATAGCACAGCTGCGATGCGCGAGCTCATGACCCAACATGACAGTCTAGACAACCATTGGCAAACCATGTGGGATCAATGGGAAATACCGACCTTGTAAGCATGTATATCTACAATGTGACCATCAACATAGACAACAGTTGCCACGACGACTGGAAAGGCTGGATGGTGCGTATCCATATTCCCGAAGTGCTGGCCACAGGCTTATTTCAGGAATGCCGTTTTACGCGTGTGATGGTTGAAGAAGAGGAAGGCACCACCTATTCCGTGCAGTACCTTTTTAAAGACATGACGAACTATCAACTCTACCAACAGATGTATGCGCCTGCCCTACAGGCAAAAACCCAGGAGCGCTATGACGGCAAGTTTGTTGCTTTTCGCACTCTCCTTGAATTGATTGACGAACAGACCTTTTGAATCCCTACCCTATGAAAAAGTCCATTTTGCTCTGGGGCATGCTTGCCCTGCCCCTATCCTTCTTTGCACAAACCACAGAAACGGCTGCAACCCTAGCCACCGAAAGTTCTGTCATGACCCCCGAAAAACTATGGGAACTTGGCCGGGTAAGTTTGGATGCCGTCAGTGAGAATGGCCTGGTCATCTTTGGTGTAACCCATTACGACACGGATGCGAATAAAGGGAACCGAGATCTCTTCCTTGGGGAATTGAACTCTGGTGAGATTTCTGCCTTACGCGAATCAAAATCAAGCGAATACGGTGCCTTCTTCTTACGAGGAGGCGAACGTTATGGCTACTTCATGGGCGGACAGCTTTGGGTAGACAAAATCAATAGCCCAAATACGCTCCCTGTTTGCCTTACCAATGTAGAAGGGGGGTTAGGCGATGCCAAAGTAGTTGAACTGCAAGATGGCCGTCTTATCATCGCCTTTGTTACGCGCGTTCAAATGGATCAGACTCCAGCAGAACGCCATCCAGAAATGCCGCAAGCCCACTACGCCGTATACGATGACCTCATGTACCGCCATTGGGACAGCTGGACCGATTATAGCTATAACCACATTGCCTATATGGTGGTAGACCCTACCAAGGAAACAGCTACAGGCCGCTTTACCGACATCCTAGCAGGCGAAAAAGTTCACAGCCCTATGCCTCCCTTTGGTGGCGCAGAAAGTTTTGACGTCAGCCCTGACGGCCGTTTCATCGTATATGCAAGCAAGAAGGCGAGCAGCGGTCTTGATTTTGCCCTGCACACAGACAGCAAATTATACCTCTATGACCGCGAAACGGGCCGAACCAGTACGTTGAACGGACTCAAAGGCTATGACAATCACCCATGTTTTTCACCCGATGCAAAATGGCTTGCCTTTGTTGCCATGCCAGAAGATGGCTATGAAAGCGATGTCAACCAACTCTATATCGTAGACGTGGCTTCAGCGGGAGAAAAACAAGCTTTAACCCCCGTCATTCCAGCAGAATACATCAACGACTTTAAGTGGATCTCGAATACGGGTATCATCTTCAATGAAACTACCGAAGCGACCCAACAGCTGCGACGCTTGGATTTGATGACCGGCAAGAACGGCTTGGCTGCGAAAAAGGTCACCTCCTTGACTTCGGGAGATTACAACTACGGAGGTTTTGGCGTGTCGGGAAATACCCTCATTGCGGAACGTCAGGACCAAAATCACGCCACCGAACTCTTCCTCTTGAATGCAAAAAAGGAGGAAGTCGCGCTCGAATCTTTCACGAGAGAAAACCACTCCTTGTACGAGGACTTGGCTATGGGTAAGATTGAAAAGCGTTGGATTCCCACCAGCGACGGAGGCAAAATGCTGACCTGGGTCTTCTTCCCTCCCAACTTTGATCCAGAAAAAAAATACCCTACGCTTTTATACTGTCAAGGCGGCCCCCAGAGTGCTGTGAGCGCCTTCTATAGCTTCCGTTGGAACTTCCAACTGATGGCTGCGAAAGGCTATATCATCGTGGCCCCGAACCGTCATGGGGTTCCTGGATTTGGAAAAGAATGGAACGAGCAGATTTCTGGTGATTGGGGTGGTCAAGCGATGCGCGACTACCTCGCGGCCATAGACACGGTTGCCAAGGAATCGTATGTAGACGCCAACAAACTTGGGGCGGTAGGGGCTTCCTATGGGGGGTATTCGGTCTATATGCTGGCCGGAATTCATGAAAATCGCTTCAAGGCTTTGATCAGCCATTGTGGTCTGTTTGATATGAAGAGCTGGTACCTCACAACGGAGGAACTATTCTTTGCCAACAAGGACGTAGGGGGGCCCTACTGGACAGCCGACGTGCCCAAAGCATACACGGAGTACAACCCCATGAACTACGTTCAAAACTGGACTGCCCCATTATTGGTCATCCATGGTGGAAATGACTTCCGTGTGCCTGTCAATCAAGGCATGGAAGCCTACCAGGCAGCCCAGTTGCGTGGCATCCCTTCGCGCTTTTTGTACTTTCCTGAAGAAGGGCATTGGGTATTGAACCCTCAGAACGGATTAGTTTGGCATGCAGAGTTCTTTGCATGGCTGGACAAATGGCTGAAATAACCAGTGGTGGATCCACTCTCTCGGCCTGACTTTGTTGTCGGTACCCTTCCTAATGGTCTGCGTTGGATCCATCAACAGGTGGCTTCCCCCGCGGGTCATGTAGGTCTCATCTTACAAGCGGGTTCCAGGGATGAAGGACCCGATGAAGAGGGGCTTGCCCACTTTATTGAGCACCTACTTTTTAAGGGAACTACGCGCCGAAAGGCCTATCATATTCTTTCGCGCATTGAAGATGTGGGCGGTGAACTTAACGCCTACACAGGCAAAGAAGATACCACCTTGTACGCCAGCTTTTTGGTGTCCCACTATGGGCGTTCCATGGAACTGCTCTTTGATATCATTCAAAATGCACGTTTTCCTGAGAAGGAAATCCCAAAGGAGAAGGATGTGATCTTGGATGAAATTGATTCCTACCGAGATAGCCCGTCTGAATTGATCTTTGACGAATTTGATGCTTTGGTCTACGGCGATCACCCGCTAGGGCGCAATATTCTGGGCACAGAAGAGAGTGTGCCCACCTTTACCCGAGCGCAAGTCCTGCGCTTTGTGGAGCGCAACTACCGCCCCGAGAATGCAGTCCTTACTTCAGTTGGGGGCATCTCAGCAAAAGCTTTTGAACGGATGGCCCTGCGCTATGCGGCCCCTTGGGAAGCCAAAGGTCAACCCACCGAGCGCCTCGCTGCGCCCACCATATCGCCCAAGATAGAACACCGCCACATGGATATTCATCAATGCCATATGGTCATGGGTGGCCCCGCATTACATGTCCATGATGACGATTTAAGCGCTTTGGTCTTGATGAACAATGTTCTAGGAGGGCCCTCCATGAATTCGCGCCTAAACCTGAATATCCGCGAACGCCACGGCATCGCCTACCAAATTGAAAGCTTCCTCAATCCCTATAGCGACACGGGTTTGTGGGGCATTTATGCTGGGACCGACAAAGAGACGATGGAACGCTGCCATCGCCTAGTCCTTCGAGAATTAAAAGATCTGCGCGAAAAGCGTTTGGGCACCTTACAGTATAGCAAAGCCAAGACACAGCTCCTCGGCCAAATGGCGCTTGCGCAAGAAAGCAACGGTAGCTTGATGGCCGCACTGGGGAAAAGCCTATTAACCTTTAACCGGGTAGACACCTTTGAAGAGATGGCGGCCAAAGTAGAAGCCGTGACCCCGAGTCAAATGCTCGAAGTGGCCAACCGCCTGTATGATCCCGCACAACTCTGTGAATTGCGCTATCTCCCTACCGCTTAATATATCCCTATGGAATTTCTTCCGCCTGCTATAGACCAATATGCTGGAGTGCATACTGAAGCACCTAGTCACACGCTTGCCGCTTTAGAGCGCGAAACGTGGCAAGAAGTCCTAATGCCACGTATGCTCAGCGGCCACCAACAAGGGCGCTTCTTGAGTCTGATTTCACATCTTTTACGTCCTTCTTATGTCCTCGAAATTGGCACCTATACCGGCTATTCCGCGCTTTGTATGGCCGAGGGACTTGCGCCTGAAGGCCATATTCACACCCTGGATATCAACGCCGAGCTAAAGCCTCGGATTGAACGCTTTATGCAAAAGGCCGGCATGAAGGACCGCATCACGCTTCATATTGGCGACGCCCTAGATATCATCCCGACACTGCAAGCGCCGTGGGATTTGGTTTTTATTGATGCCGACAAAGAAAATTATTGCACCTACTTTGATCTCGTGGTTGACACCGTCCGACCAGGCGGCCTCATCATCGCCGACAATGTGCTTTGGAGCGGCAAGGTAGTCGACCCCAAACACCAAGACCATGAAACCGCTGGTTTGCGCGCCTACAATGAGAAGATTGCAGCCGACCCGCGCGTAGCGCATCAACTCCTCCCCTTCCGGGATGGCTTAATGGTTGCCCGAAAATTGGCTTGATTTAGGCGTTTTGTGCGATGTGTTGGCGCACTACCGCAAGGTCTTCAGGACTGTCCACCCCAATGCCTGCTGCAGCTATTTCTGCGGCATAAACGGCATAGCCATGGTCTAGCCAGCGTACCTGCTCCAAGCGTTCACGTTGCTCATTGACGGTTGCAGGGAGCGCCACAAGCGTCGGAAGTAAAGCTGTTTTAAACCCGTACATACCCACGTGTCGCCATGCCTGCACAGAGCAGGTATTTGGCTGTCGTTGAAAGGAGAGACAGCGACCATCGGGCCCTTTGTCTGCAAAGGCATTGTGACCACTTTCTATGTCTCCCGGTTGAGCAGGTGTAACCAAGGTCCCGATTTGCACCTCTTCCCTTTGCATTAATTGTAACAATGTCGCTATATCTTGGGGTAAAACCAAGGGTTCATCTCCCTGAATATTGAGAACGACCTCGGGTAGAGGCTGACCTTGCTGTGCAAGAAGGGTGATGGCCTCAGCGACGCGCTGCGTTCCATTTTCACATGTAGGCGAGGTCATGACCACCCTTCCGCCAGCGGCTTTGATGACCTGTGCTATGCGGGCATCGTCCGTGGCAACATAGGTAGGTAAGATCTGAGAAACCTTCTCCCATACCCATACAATCATGGGTTTTCCTGCAATATCTGCCAAGGGTTTGCCCGGCAAACGCGTGCTACCATAGCGCGCAGGAATGACAGCCCAAGCGTTGGCCTTAGGCATATTGCTTTACGTAATAGGTTTGATAGGCTCCGCTCGTTACATTGTCCAGCCAAGCCTCATTTTGGAGATACCATTCAATGGTTTTTGCCAGCCCCGTCTCAAAGGTTTCTTGTGGCTTCCATCCCAGTTCCCGGTAAATTTTACTTGCGTCAATGGCATAACGAAGGTCATGCCCAGGTCGGTCCTTGACAAACGTAATCAGCCCTCTGCTTTGGCCTTGTGGATGACCCAAGTTCTTATCCATTAGATCGCACAAGACATGCACCAGGTCAATGTTTTTCCATTCATTCCAACCCCCAATGCAATAGGTTTGGCCATTTTGTCCATGTAAAAAGACCGTTTCAATTGCCGCCGCATGATCTTCCACATACAGCCAATCTCGGGTATACTTTCCATCCCCATAGACAGGCAATGGTTTGCCCTGTAAGATGTTATGAATCATCAAGGGAATAAGTTTCTCAGGAAAATGGTTGGGACCGTAATTGTTGGAACAATTCGATAGCACCACCGGCAGACCATAGGTTTCGTGATACGCGCGTACAAAATGGTCGCTGGCTGCTTTAGACGCCGAATAAGGGCTATTGGGGCTGTAGGGGGTTTCTTCCGTAAAAAACCCTTCCGCCCCCAGGGCGCCAAACACTTCATCCGTACTTATGTGGTAGAAACGCTTGCCCTCAAAGGCACCTTGCCACAGCTCTTTTGCTGCGTTGAGTAGGTTTGCCGTACCGATCACATTGGTTTCTACAAAGGCCAAGGGGTCGGCGATCGAGCGATCTACATGGCTTTCTGCTGCTAAATGAATCACTGCATCCGGTTGATGCTTGTCAAAGCAGGATTTAACGGCGGCAGCATCACGGATATCTACTTTTTCAAACGCGTAATTGTGCGCTTTCTCAACATCCTTGAGGTTTTCCAAATTGCCCGCATAGGTCAACGCGTCCAAGTTGATAATCATGGAGGTCGGATGTTGTTGGACAAAACGACGAACAACATGGGATCCAATAAATCCGGCGCCGCCGGTGATGAGGATGGTTTTCATATTCTTTAGTTTCCTGGTAGCACCACCACTTTCTGTGCGACCAATTCCATGGGTGCGGAAAGGTCTGCAAGATGGGCGACAAATAATACATGCACGATATATTGCCCCTGGGGCAAATGACCCATCCATAACTGGACTTCATTTCGGCCTTCTTTTACAGCACGATCTTGCTGATATAACATTCGGCCCGCGGCATCCAGGACCCGAACCTCGACCGTACCATCAAATGGGGCATCAAAAGCTAAAAGCGCCTCTCCTGGAGTGGGATTTGGGAAGACGACCGGTGCATCTACATCGCTGTAGGGTACGTATAGCTGAGCCACATGGGCGCATCCTCGGGCATCCGTGACATTGAGCGTCACAGAATCACCAGAGCAAATAGCGGGCGCAGTGGGGGTCGTGGACCCTCCAGTCCAACGGTAGGTATAGGGGGGAACGCCCCCCATGACGGAGGCCGTCAAAGTTTGATCACAGCCAACGCCCGAAGCAGACACCTCGACATGTAACGCAGTGGAATCAGGGCTTTGCAGCAAACCAAACCAGGTTGAATTTCCGCCATTGAACAAGGCATAAAAACCTGCGGCCCACACTTTTTGCGGATCGTGGTAAACGGTCTGAAGCCCAAAGTAGTCACCCCAGCGTTCGGGCCCGCTCAATTTGTTCACGATACCCTCCCCTTCTTTGATGGTGACAAAGTCAGAGAAACTGCCATCATTGCCCTTGTATATAGCACTCACGCCCGCTTTTTCTGTGATCGAAGAATGATTGAAGCCAATAAGCAACTCTTGGTCACATACTTCATTGCCCATAGCGACCAGGTTGGGGTAGCCTAAATCACGTGTCGGGTGGGCAATGATATGTCCATATAGGCTATCCGGCTGATAAGGATTGTCCAATTGGCCATAGTAAATCGCACAGCGGTTGGTCGTAAAATCCCGGGTGGTACTGACAACATGCACCGATCCATCACTTAACTCGAGTGCCCCCAACCAACGACCGTCATTGGTAGAGAGGTGATAGTTGGCATTATTTGGATCGCTAGAAGGTTGACGCGCATCGGGTGGTACCCCATAGGGAAGGGTGGTCGGCACCTGATAGATATGATAGGAATGGGTTCCGCCGATGGCCGAATCTGCTCTGCGCAAAAAGAACATGGTATCATTTTGTGCAGAGAAATTTCGGTTAGATGCCCACATTGGCTTGCTGACATAGCCATCCCAGCCATTGACTGCGACTAGGTTGCGAATCCAGTTTCCGTTATATTGAATGCCGTGATGCAATTCCGCAGGCAGGGCCGTGTCACCGGCGTAGCCGGCGGCCTTGTCCATTTCCCAAATCACCGTTCCATCAAATCCTACCTGCCAGCTTACGCCTGGGATGATGAGGTTGATGGACATAACCAATTTGTCATCGGTAAAGGCCATGCTGGGAAAATCACTCCAGCGGTTATTGTTCAGTGGATTCCCGGGGAGGGTGTACAGATTCCAGCCAGCTGCAGGGTCGTTTGTTTGGCTGAAGCACACCACAATCTGGCTGGCCGCAGGCGTATTGCCCACAAAGAAGAGCAGCACCCATCGGTCCGCTACAGGATCATAGAGTAAGCGCGGGTCACTGGCGTTTGCCGAGGTTTGAAGACCGGAGGCTTGGATTAATGACAAGAACTGTTGAGGGAAGTGAAAGGTGTCCGATTTGAGGTCCCATGCCCAGATACGCGTATTCACTGCAGCCAGTAGGATGCTGTCCTTTGAAAAGGCCACCGTATTGTCATTCGGCGTGCCCCCCGCCAGGGCATATTGCACCCCATTGATGGGATAGACCAGCTTCATGCCAAAGGCATCGAGCAATAGAGGATCCTGTACTGTGGTCTTCAGTCTTCGTGACGGGGGAATAGCCGTATAATCTGCGGTACCAAACCGCGCATCTGCTTCTGCCTTGATGGCCCGAAGTGCCGCTTGTTTTGAAAATGCATCGGGTGCTTCCAAATGCTGAATTTGCATGTCAAAATCCGTTTCGCCTGCTGCCAATACAAAGGTTTTGGTTAAAGGGAGCGAAAAAGATATGGGCTGCGCCCACGTAGGAAGGGACATCCACCATAGACCCAATAGAAGCACACCTTTTTTCATCATGGCCTAAGGTACATCATGCTTCTTTTTCTGGCGCGCCAATGGCTAATTGCCATGCCCATGCGTCACGCATGGCCTCGTCTAATGACTTTTGGGCGGTCCATCCCAACACTTGGGTCGCACGCGTGGTGTCTGCATATGCTGCCACCACATCGCCTGCACGTCTTGGGGCATAGCTCCAAGCCAACTTTTGCCCTGTGGCCCGCTCAAAGGCTTGAATCACTTCTAACACCGTGGACCCCTTCCCTGTGCCAAGGTTGAAGACCTCCATCGGGGCCTCTTGGGCATTGTCCATCAGGCGTTCTAAGGCGACGATATGCGCTAAGGCGAGGTCCACGACATGGATGTAGTCACGCACGGCCGTCCCATCGGCGGTGGGATAATCCTGCCCAAAGATTTGGAGGGGTCCGCGGAGTCCCGCGGCACTTTGGGTGATGAAGGGGACTAGATTCTGAGGAACACCCAGAGGCAATTCACCGATGGAGGCAGAATGATGCGCCCCAATCGGGTTGAAATAGCGCAGGGCGATCGTTTTCAATCCCTTAGCTTGTGCTGTTTCTTTGATGACCTCTTCGCCGATTTGCTTGGTATTGCCATAGGGGGATTCCGCTGGCTTTATGGGAGCGGCCTCCGTGATAGGAAGGTCGTCTGCTTGCCCATATACTGTGCAGGAAGAGCTAAATATAAAGCCACAGCTGGGGTGTGATTGTACATACGCCAATAGGTTTACCAGGCTGGTCAGATTGTTTTGATAGTATTTCAGGGGTTCTGCCACAGATTCGCCAACGGCCTTGTAGGCAGCAAAATGAATAATGCCATCAAAATGTTGCTCTGATAATGCAGCGCGGGTTGCGGAAGGATCGGCTATATCCACGTTCCACCAGGTTGGACGCTGCCCCGAAACGGCCTCAATGCCCTCCAGCACTTCCTTGCGCGTGTTGGATAGGTTGTCCGCCAATACGACATCATAGCCCTTGGCTAATAGCTCCACGGCCGTATGAGCGCCAATGTAGCCCAGTCCCCCCGTCACTAAAATTCGCCCCTTGCTCATCTTTTAAAGTCTTTAAAGTCTCGGTGCTCCTGCTTGTAAAGGACCTCATCGGGCAGTGCGCGAAATGCAGCATACGTCCGGGCCAACCCTTCAGCGCGGCCAACCTTTGGTTCCCAACCCAAAATTTCACGCGCTTTACGAATATCGGGTTGACGCTGGGTGGGGTCATCCTTGGGTAAGGGCTGATATACAATTTTCTGGTCTGTCCCCGTGAGTTTGATGATCTCTTCCGCAAAGGCTTTGATGGTGATCTCATCCGGATTGCCCATGTTCACAGGTTCGGCGTAATCGCTCAAAAGCAGTCGATAAATGCCTTCGACCAAATCATCCACATAGCAAAAGCTGCGTGTTTGACTGCCGTCACCAAAAAGGGTGAGGTCTTCGCCCCGCAAAGCTTGACCTATGAAAGCAGGCAATACGCGTCCGTCATTGAGGCGCATTCGAGGCCCATAAGTATTGAATATGCGGACAATACGTGTTTCTAACCCATGATAACGATGGTAGGCCATCGTCATAGCTTCCTGGAACCTTTTCGCCTCATCGTACACCCCACGCGGCCCAACAGGGTTTACGTGTCCCCAGTACTCCTCAGTTTGTGGATGCACTTGTGGGTCACCATAGACTTCAGAGGTGGAAGCAATCAGCATGCGTGCACCCTTGGCCATAGCAAGCCCAAGACAGTTATGGGTGCCCAACGACCCTACTTTGAGGGTCTGGATAGGGATTTTTAGATAATCAATGGGCGAGGCCGGCGAGGCAAAATGCAATAGGTAATCCAATGGGCCATTCAGGTGAATGTGACTGCTGACATCATGGTGTACAAAGGTGAACCCAGGCAATGCATGAAGATGCGCTAGGTTGCGCAGGTCCCCCGTGATCAAATTGTCCATAGCGACTACCTCATACCCTTCATGTAAGAAGCGGTCACAAAGGTGTGACCCGAGGAAGCCGGCTGCACCGGTAATGAGAATACGTGGCATTATTGAAGTCCTATTCCATTGTACGTAAAGCCAGCAGAACGCATCTCTGGTCCACTGTATATATTGCGCCCGTCAAAAAGAACGGGTTGATGTAATGCTTCTTTGACGCGTGCCCAGTCCGGAAGGCGGAATTCGCGCCATTCCGTGATTAAAAGCAAGGCATCCGCACCCGTTAGGGCCTTGTAGGCATCTGTGGCATAGTGAATGCGGTCCCCCAATTGATGCTTTGCTTCAGCCATAGCAGCAGGATCATACGCAGTAACCGTCGCCCCTGCCGCAAGCAACGCTTCTGCGATCACGACCGAAGGGGCTTCGCGCATGTCGTCTGTTTCAGGCTTAAAACTCAAGCCCCAAAAAGCAAAATGTTTGCCCCGAAGGTCTTGACCAAAATGGGCCTTCACCTTGCGCACCATGACCCTCTTTTGGTCTTCATTTACGTCTTCTACCGCTTGCAGGAGGCGCAGTTCATAGCCCTTTTCGCGGCCGGTGCGCAAGAGCGCCTTTACATCCTTCGGAAAGCAGGATCCGCCATAGCCGATGCCGGGGTAAATAAACTTGGTCCCGATGCGGGGATCGCTGCCAATGCCCCTCCGGACTTGGTTGACATCTGCCCCCATGATTTCGCACAGGTTGGCGATATCATTCATAAAGGAAATCTTGGTCGCCAACATCGCATTGGCAGCGTATTTGGTCATCTCGGCAGAGGGAATATCCATGAAGAGTACCGGGTGGCCGTTCAGCGTGAAAGGCTTGTAAAGCTGTGTCAGGACATCTTTGGCCTTATCCGTTTCTACCCCACATACAATGCGGTCAGGACGCATAAAATCATCGATCGCGGCCCCTTCTTTTAAAAATTCAGGATTGGAGACTACGTCGAAAGATGCGTCACTGCCACGCGCATCGAGGGCATGACGCAAGGCGCCCCGTACCTTTTCTGCCGTCCCTACGGGCACCGTAGACTTGGTGATCACCACGGTATATTGCGTTATATGGGTGCCAATCTCTTGGGCTACCGCCAACACGTATTGCAGATCTGCCGAACCATCCTCCCCCGGGGGCGTACCCACCGCAATAAAGACCGCTTCTGTTCCTTGGATGGCCGTTTGCAGGCTAGTACTGAACAGCAAGCGCCCCGAGGCTGCATTGCGTCTCACAATTTCTTCTAATCCTGGCTCATAAATCGGTAAGATGCCTTTTTGCAAATTTTTAATCTTTTGCACGTCAACGTCCACACAGGTAACCTGCATACCCACGTCACTCAAACAGGCACCTGTGACAAGGCCTACATAGCCTGTTCCTACTACGGTTATTTTCATGGAGTAAAGAAAGAATGAAGGGTTTGGATTATATAGGTTTGAACTTCAGGGGTCAATTCGCTGTGCATCGGCAGGCTTAATACCTGATCACAAAGGGCTTCCGCTACTGGGAAATGTCCCAAAGGGTAACGTGCTGAGGAATAAGCAGGCTGGGCATGCAAAGGCAAAGGATAATAGACCATGCTAGGAATGCCTGCCGCTTCTAGGTGTGCTTTTAATGCATCGCGCTTGCCGCCGTGTACCTTGAGGGTGTATTGGTGAAAAACATGGGTGCTAGCCGGATCGCGCATGGGAATACTGATGCCCTGAAGGCCTTGTATCCCCTCGTCATAATAGCGTGCAGCCGTTTGACGGTTGGCAGTGTATTGATCCAAATGGCGCAACTTGACCCGAAGGATGGCAGCCTGAAGCGTATCTAAACGGCTATTACAGCCCACAACATCGTGACGGTACTTTACTTTTTGACCATGGTTGGCCATCATGCGCAATCGATCAGCCAACGCAGCGTCGCGTGTAAACAAGGCACCTCCATCCCCCATACATCCCAAATTCTTGGAAGGGAAGAAACTGGTACATCCCATCGCACCCATGGTTCCTAGGCGTGCAGTTTGGCCGTTTGACAAGGTATAGCTTGCCCCTAGGGCCTGGGCACAATCCTCTATGAGGGGAATGCCGCGCTGGGCGGCCAAGGCCAAAAGAGATTCCATGTCCGCTCCTTGGCCATATAAATGCACGGGCACGATCGCTTTTGTTTTGGCCGTAATGGCCTTTTCTACTTGATCTAGGTCCAAGGCAAAGGTATCCGGGTGTACATCGACTAGCACGGGCTGTAACCCTAGTAAGGCGATCACTTCCGCGGTAGCTACATAGGTAAACGTGGCCGTAATGACTTCATCTCCGGGCTTCAGACCTAAGGCCATCAAGGCCAATTGGAGCGCATCGGTGCCATTAGCACAGGGAATTACATGCTCCACATCCAAATAAGTGGCCAATTCGGCTGCAAAAGCCTTGACATCAGGTCCTTGAATATAGGCGCCTGCGCGCACGGCGGCCAATAAAGCAGCATCTACTTCGGGCTGAATGGCGGAATATTGCGTTGCCAAATCCACCATGGGAATGGGTGAGGTGGGCTTATTCACGGGGGTCATACCAAGGGACAAAAATTGCTTTGACACAAAAATACCCCTTTTCACGCGCACTTAACGGTTGGATTCTGCGTTCTACCTTCGCATCATGCGCAATTTATCCCTTATATGGGTCTTGGCCCTTGTTATCGCTCCACACCTGCTTTTAGCGCAAAGTGGCGCCATAGCCCGTCCTCGCCGCAGCACCCCTATCCCAGAAAAGGTGGAGGGGCAACGTGGTGGCCTCATCCAAGTGGGCCTGGGCGGCTATCAGCCGAGTGGCGCATGGACCCATCGCTTTGGGAGTATGCTGGATGTACAAGCTAGTTACAGCCTGCTGAATGGCGCTACGCTCATAGGCCTAGATCTTGGCAGTTTATACAGCAGCCAGGTCAAAAACATGTCGGATGTGCTGAATTTCTTGCTCACCCCTGAAGGCGAGATCTTGAGTAATGATGGAAGCTACGGTAGTCTGCGCATCGAAATGCGTGGGTGGCAAATGGGGGGGCATATCGGTCAACGGTATCCCCTAAATCCATTGGGATCAGCCAAGAGCACCTGGTACTGGAAGGTAAAAGGGGGTGTCATGCAACATAAGATTGCCTTCATGTCCTCGGGGGGGGTGCCTATGTTGGCAGCCCCCTACACCTATGGGATGGATGAACTCCGCCGCGGACCCTTTGTTTCGGAAGAACTGGGTTTTTTGCATTTGGGTCGTATCGCTCCGCATTTTGCCCTGAGCTTGGTTGCTTTTCAAGGCTATATGCTCCCCATTAGAGGGTATTCCTTCACCCTACAGGGTCCCACGACGGCCGCCCAATGGGATGCAGGATGGGGAATCCGTGCGACGTGGATATTGCCTATGTTACAAGAAAAATCAGCGATCCGTTTTTATTACTAATGCACAGGCTTCCCGGTTGGTTGATGCGATGGGCGGTCCTGCTTGCCAGTGCTTTTGGGCACAGAAAAGCCAAGGCCCTAGTGGCCTTCCACCAACGCTATCAGATCCCGAAGGGACCCTTTGACCTCTGGGTACATGCCGCCTCTTTGGGGGAATATTACATGGTCCTTCCGATCATTGACCGCGCAAAATCCGAAGGTTGGAAGGTGTTGGTGACGTTTTTTTCTTCGAGTGGCGTCGAGCTTGCCGCCAAACAAGAGGCCTATTTTGCGATGGCCCCATGGGACCGTCCAGACGCTGTGGCAGCTTTTTTATCTACGGCAGAACCTAAGCAGGTGCTCTTTGCCAAGTATGACCTTTGGCCGTGCATGGCACGCGCGTTACAAAAACGCCATATCCCCTACCATGTGGCCTACGCGGAGGTTCGCGCTGGCCACCTTCGCTTGCACCCATGGAATCGGATAGAACGATTGACCTGGGCAGCCGCCCAGACGGTTTGGCACCAAACAGAAGGCAGTCTATCGCGGTGGACGGATGCCGGCTATCGCAATGGTCTATGGAGTGGTGATGGGCGGTTTGACCGCGTAACCAACGCCAGTCCAACAGCATCACTCCATGATTTTACTGATGGGCACCCCTTGCTCGTCGCAGGCAGTATATGGGCGGCGGAAGAAGCGCTCTTACTGCCTAATCTCCTCCGCTTTCCTAGGCTGAAGTATATCCTTGCGCCCCATGACCTGCAACGCATAGAGACGCTAGCGCGACGCCTTCCACTTCCTTCCCTACGCTGGTCTAGGTATCATCAGTATACACTCCAAGAGAAAACAGATGCGCGCGTCTTACTTGTCGATACGATAGGGGATCTTCCCAACCTCTATGCGGCCGGCAGCCTAGCCTTCGTGGGGGGTGGATTTGGGGCGGGCTTGCACAATATTCTTGAACCGCTTGCCCAAGGTTTGCCTGTACTTTGTGGGCCCCAAATTAAAGGGCATTGGGAGGCAAGCGAAGAAAACAATTCGGTGACCTTACTCCCCCTCACAGCACAGGCTTCCGATGTTGCCCAATGGATTCAAGGATATCTCGATCAGCCTAGCACACTTAAGCAGGATACCCAAAAAGCGCGTGCCTTTATCCAAAGAAACCAAGGAGCGAGCGAGCGTGTTTGGGTCGGCCTACTCCAAAATCACAGCATCCTTCAATCCTAGGAAGAACGCATATTCCATAGCCGTTTCTCTATACGCCTGATAGCGGCCAGAAGCCCCTCCATGTCCGGTTTCCATGTTGCAATACAAGTAGAGCGGTGCTTGGTTGGTGCGCAATTCACGTAGACGCGCTATCCACTTGGCTGGCTCCCAATATTGCACCTGACTATCATGTAGCCCTGTCGTAATCAACAAGGGTGGATAGGCCACGGATGCCACGTTATCATAGGGCGAATAGGATTTCATTCTAAAATAGGCTTCCGCTTCATTTGGATTGCCCCATTCGCTGTATTCGCCTGTTGTCAAAGGAATACTTTCATCCATCATGGTCGTCACCACATCCACAAAAGGAACGGCTGCTATGACGCCTGACCACAATGCGGGGCGAAGATTGAGCACGGCACCCATCAAAAGTCCACCAGCAGAGCCCCCCATCGCATAGAGCGCACTTGCCTTGTGTTCCGATTTTAAAAAGTCGGCACAGGCAATAAAGTCCGTAAAAGTGTTCATCTTGTGTTCCATCCTCCCTTGTTCGTACCAATCACGTCCTAGGTATTCGCCTCCTCGAATGTGTGCAATGGCATAAGCCATACCGCGTTCCAATAGGCTAAGACGTGCGACAGAAAAACTTGGATCAAGGGTAATACCGTAGGAACCATAGCCATACAAAAGGGTGGGTACGGGCTGATTCAATGCTTCTTTTGGACCAACCCACGAGATGGGCACCTTGGTGCCATCCGGCGCAGTGGCCCAATATCGTTTGGTTACAAAACGGGTTGTATCGTACCCTCCAATAACCTTTTGTGTCTTGAGAACCACGCGTTCTTGGGTCCGCATATTGTAGGAATAGGTTGTCGAAGGGGTGACCAAGGAGGTATAACCAAACCTGAGCCAGTCTGTATCCTCTGTGGGATTACTCCCCATATACAAGGTATAGGTCTCTTCTGGCTGCGCAATGACATGTGGTGGCGCTCCATCCCAGGGGCGTATCCAAAGGGAAACAAGGCCTTTAGCGCGCTCTTCGGATACCATGAAATCCTTAAACAACTCAACCCCTTCCAGAAGAACCTCTTCACGGTGCTCTATGAGAACGGACCAGTTCAAAGGCTCGTAGAGTGGCGCAGTAAACAGGGCATAATTCTTTCTGCCTTCTATGTTGCTTCGGATAAACCACTTGTCGCCAAAATGGCTCGCTGAATACTCCACTCCCATTTCTCGTGGTCGCATCACCTGAAAGACTTCTAGCGGACTTTTGGCATCTACATACCACAATTCATCTACATCCGTTGCCCCTGTAGCGATGTGAATGAATTGCTTTGATTTTGATCGGTAAACACCGCAAGAAAAGCGCTCATCCTTTTCTTGATATACGAGGGTTGGCGCGTCTTGGCTTCCTAAAATATGGCGCCAAATTTTATCTACACGCAGCGTAACAGGATCCTTTGTGGCATAAAAAAATGTTTCTCCATCATCCGCCCAAGCAAATCCCCCTGATGTTCCAGGTACTTCAAAATCCCATGTGGTTTGCGTGGCTAAGTCCACAAAGCGCAACGTGTATAGACGACGACTCACAAAGTCTACCCCATAGGCCATACGCTGATGATCCTTGGTCATATGAATCCCACTGACCTGGCAATAGGCTTGTCCTTCCGCCAAGATATTGACATCAAGAATACAGCTCTCTGCTGTATCCATGCTACCTTTTCTGCGATAATAACGCGGATATTCCGCGCCTTTCTCAAAGCGCGTTTGGTACCAATAGCCATCTACTTCAACAGGAACACTCGCATCATCTGGATCCAATCTGCCCGTCATTTCTTCAAAAAGGGCATCTTCCAGCGGTTTCAGCTGCGCCATGCCCGCCTCACGAAAACTGTTTTCAGCATGTAGATAGTCAATAACTTCTGCATCTTCCCGATTATTCAACCAGTAATACGGGTCTTGGCGTATGTCTCCATGCATTTCCATGGCATGAGAAACCTGCTTTGCTTTGGGTTCGGTCATAATTTCTGAGGTGCTGCAAGCAGCTAAAAGTATAAGGACAGATGCGAAAGAGAAGGAACGCATACTATCGTTTGGTCACGCGAGACAAGCCTTCTCTAGATGGGCCATGTTGAGGATTCAAGGCTAAGGCTTGACGGTAATCTTTTTCCGCATTTGCCGCATCTCCCCCGCGCTCCCATGTAAACGCTCGGCCATAAAAGGCACGGTAGTTGACTTCACGGGCGGCAATAGAAGACGTGAAGTATTTACGCGCCTCGGACAGTATGTTCAACTCGAGATGTATATAGCCCAAGTTGTAAAAAGCTTCTGCATCTGTTGGATCCAATTGGGTGCACTTCGTGAACGCTTCAATGGCGCCATTTAAGTTACGCACGCTCAAATGGAACATACCCATTTTATAATACGTCCGCGCATTATCGGGCTCTAATTCCAATAAACGACTATAGTAACTCAAGGCCAACGGATTGGCTTGCGCGGCCGACAATACGCCCGCCATATCCAGGGCAGCGGCGTAGTTTGGGTCAAGGTCAATCGCTTTCTGGATATAAGAAAGCGCCATGACACTATCCCCCTTGCTGTCGCGAAGGTTTAACCCTTTGATGTAATAGGCCACCGCATCTTTCGGGTCTAGTTCAATGACCTTATCGACTAAATCAAGACTCTTGTCGTATTCCATGACCATAGAATACAACTCAGCTAATTTTAACCGACAGGCCGTTTCTGTAGGATGTTCTACAAAACACCGCTCCCATGCATCACGTGCTTCCCGGGAATGGTTGGTTAAATACTGTACTTCCCCCACTACTAACCAAGCATCATGGTCTGTAGAATCTAACTCTAAAACGGCCTGTGCATCGGCAAGAGCATAAGGCAAATTAGATTGCTCCATGTAACGACGGGCACGAAGATTTAAAGACGCCGTATGATTGGGGTGATCTGCCAAATAGATGTTCAAACTATCCGAGTTAACGGTAGTGGATGCCACCACACCTTCAGTAGAGGTTGGTGCGGTACAAGCTCCCCATCCAAGTAGGGCAAAAAGCCAAACTCCGTATTTAGCCATTCTGCAGTTTTGCAATGATTTTCTGCTCAATTTCTTCGGCCAATTCAGGGTTGTCGCGCAAAATAGTTTTGACGCCTTCACGTCCTTGGCCCAATTTGGTTCCGTCATAGCTAAACCAACTTCCACTTTTCTGGATGACTTCGTATTGTGTTCCCAAATCGATGATTTCACCCATTTTTGAAATACCCTCTCCATAGAGAATATCAAACTCAGCTACACGGAAAGGCGGTGCCACCTTATTCTTGACCACTTTTACTTTGGTCCGGTTGCCAATGACAAGATCTCCATCCTTAATCTGGGTAGAACGACGAATATCCAAACGGACAGAAGCGTAAAACTTCAAAGCATTTCCTCCCGTCGTCGTTTCGGGGTTTCCGAACATGACGCCGATTTTTTCACGCAATTGATTGATGAAAATGACCGTACAATTGGTTTTTGAAATAGTACCGGTCAATTTGCGCAAAGCTTGTGACATCAATCGCGCATGTAACCCAACCTTGCTGTCGCCCATATCACCTTCAATTTCCGCTTTTGGCGTAAGGGCAGCCACCGAGTCAATCACAATCAGGTCAATCGCGCCCGAGCGGATCAAATTATCTGTAATCTCCAATGCCTGTTCCCCATTGTCGGGTTGAGAAATGATGAGATCTTCGGTTTGCACACCAAGTTTCTCTGCGTAAAAACGATCAAAAGCGTGTTCTGCATCAATAAATGCTGCAATGCCCCCAGCCTTTTGCGCTTCGGCAATAGCATGAAGGGTCAACGTTGTTTTACCAGAAGACTCTGGGCCATAGATTTCGATCACACGACCACGTGGAAATCCGCCAATTCCAAGCGCGACATCCAATCCCAATGAACCAGTAGGAATGACCTCTACTTCTTCCACAGCATTATCCCCCATGCGCATAACAGCCCCTTTTCCGTAGGTTTTGTCTAGCTTGTCCATGGTGAGTTTAAGGGCTTTCAGTTTGGCATCTTTGTCCGAGCTCATGGGAATCGATTTAAAGCGTTTTATTGATCAGAAATAGGCGGCAGGCACCTTGACATCAAATGTACAGAACAGGAGGCAGCCTACCCGACATTCAAGTGGTACAAACGTGCAAAATGCTTCACCAGGCATCAGGTTGTTGAAAAGTTTAGCCGTTCAAGATCTGTCCCGTGCTATCCTTGGTCTCTACTTTTTCTACGATGCGCTCAATCTTGCCATCCATTCCGATCACAAAAGTTTCGCGGTAGACCCCATCATATTCGCGGCCCATAAATTTTTTGCGCCCCCAAACACCATAGGCATCAATCACTTTTCGTTCAACATCGGCAATTAGGGGGAAAGGCAAACTGTACTTGTCCGCAAATTTGGCATGTTTCTTTACAGGGTCTGGAGATACACCGACAACGACAAACCCAGCATCTAAAAGCGCTTGATGTCCATCACGGAAGGAACATGCCTCTGCCGTACAACCCGGGGTGTCATCTTTTGGATAGAAGTAGAGAACCACTTTCTTGCCTGCAAATTGATCTAAAGAAATGGGTTGATCTTGTTGATCTACACCCGAAAAATGAGGAGCGGCATCGCCCACTTGTAAATGTGTCATGCTGAAAAGCTATATAGTTGTGAAATTTCTTGCAATCTAAACGACTTAGCCGCTTCCTTTGTTCTTATGATAAAGAAAGATAAGGTAGCCTATGTGATGGAGACGCTTGAACAGCTCTATCCAGAAACGCCCATCCCTTTAGATCATAAGGACCCTTATACCTTACTGGTAGCCGTCGTTTTATCTGCGCAATGCACCGATGCACGGGTCAATACCGTGACGCCGGCCCTATTTGCAAAAGCGCCCACGCCTGCCGCCATGGCCGCACTCCGTGTAGAAGAAATTGCGGCTATAATACGACCCTGTGGGCTCACCCCTATGAAATCCAAGGGAATACACACCTTTTCTAACATGATATTAGACTTACATGACGGACAAGTACCACAGAGCTTTGAAGCGCTTGAAGCCATGCCGGCAGTAGGCCACAAAACCGCTTCAGTCGTCATGAGTCAAGCATTTGGCGTTCCTTCTTTTCCTGTGGACACCCATATTCACCGGCTTATGTTCCGCTGGGGCTTTACCAATGGAAAGAATGTTGAACAAACGGAACGGGATGCAAAACGGCTATTTCCTGAGGCGTCTTGGAACAAGTTGCACCTTCAAATCATTTTCTACGGGCGTGAATACAGTCCCGCAAGGGGTTGGTCTTTAGATAAGGACTTCATCACCGCCACTATAGGCCGCGCTGCGCTGCGCAAAGGCACTTAAGTATCCCTTTTTAAGGCGGCACGGAAGGTCTTCACCCATCATGACGCTTGATTTCAACGATAGGCCATCAACGATAGGCCATCAAACCTTTCTTCCTTTCCTGGAGATTTGAACAAAAAAAAGCGGCCCGTTTCCGGGCCGCTTCTATTTTCAGTTCTTTTCTCCTTAGAGAACAGACAACTTCATCGTCTTGACGTCATCCCCTTTCTGAACACGTACCATGTACATGCCCGAAGTGAGGTCACCGATGAAGATAGATACGTTTGCGTCAGCACGTACCACTTCATTCTTCATCACTTTACCTGTGAAGTCAACAATGGCAACATGGTAATCACCCATTGCCAAGCCAAAGTTCAAGTTTACAAACTCAGAAGCTGGGTTTGGAGACATGACAATCTGCTCCATGGCTTGCTCATCCATACCGATGCCCATACAAGCAGCAGCTGAAGCAGCAGGACAGTGAAT
>LICG01000008.1 GCA_001438205.1 Cryomorphaceae bacterium BACL7 MAG-120322-bin74 | reverse complement strand
TTGTGACTTAGATTACTTCAAATGTATAAACAAGTGTGTTTTTTTTAACAAATATTTTTACGAAAAGGTTTAGGCCTACGTCCATTTAGTTAAATAATGCGCTGTTTCTGATTGATCGGCGGAAAAAATTTCATTTGATATGCCTTGGTAGACGATATGCCCTCCCTCAGATCCCCCTCCAGGACCTAATTCAATTACCCAATCTGCACAAGAAATGACATCTGTCTGGTGCTCAATCACTAGCACAGTATGACCTAATGCAATGAGTGCATTAAATGCATTTAGAAGCTTTTGAACGTCATCAAAGTGTAAGCCCGTAGTAGGTTCATCGAATACAAAGAAAACAGGATCCGCTGCTTGCCCTTTTGCAAGGAATGAAGCCAACTTAACCCGTTGACCTTCTCCTCCCGAAAGTGAACTACTCGATTGACCTAAATGAACATAGCCTAGTCCGACATCCATCAGAGGTTGGATTTTTTTTGCAATTTTCACTTGGTTTATATCGGTAAAAAATTGGATCGCTTCTTCAATGGTCATGGTGAGAATGTCTGAAATATTCTTGCCGTGAACTTCTACTTCTAGCACGTCCTCTTGGAATCGCTTCCCGTTGCATTGCTCGCAGACCAAATGGACGTCTGCCATGAATTGCATTTCAACCGTAACATATCCATCCCCTTTACAAACATCACATCGACCACCATCCGTGTTAAACGAAAAATGTTTGGCTTGAAAACCGCGCAATTGTGCGTTCTTCTGATGGGCAAATAATGCGCGAATATCATCGTAGGCCTTCAGGTATGTAACAGGATTAGACCTCGATGATTTTCCAATGGGATTTTGATCGACTACTTCAACAGCTCGGATCTGCCGAAGGTCCCCCTCTAGGCTGTCGTAATAGCCCCCCTTTAGGCTGTATTCCCCCAGGTTCTTCTGCAATGCTGGGACTAAGATGTTGCGAATTAAAGATGTTTTACCACTGCCACTCACCCCGCAGACGGTAGTGAAACGCTGTAGGGGGATAGAAATGTCTACGGACTGCAAATTATTGAGTCGCCCCCCTTTCAAATGGATCCATTTAGCACCTTGAAGGTCTTCTATGTCCCTAGAGATAAAGCGCTTCCCTGTAAGATAGTCAGCAGTGAGGGAGGAAGTTTTTGCGATATCCTTACCGGGCCCAACATAGACAACTTCTCCGCCGTGTCGGCCAGCGCCGGGGCCAATGTCTATTAAGGTGTCGGCAGCGCGCATAAACAAAGCATCGTGTTCCACAACCACAACCGTATTGCCTTGGTCTCTTAACGCAATCAAGACAGAAAGCAGATCATCTGCATCTTTTGCATGGAGGCCAATACTAGGCTCATCGAGAATATACACCGAGCCTACTAAGCTGGCGCCTAAGCTCGTCGCGAGATGAATGCGTTGTGATTCACCTCCACTCAATGTTGCAGCTGACCTGTCTAATGTAAGGTAGTGCAGGCCTACACGCTCCAAGACCTCAAGGCGCCTTCGGATTTCCGTAAGCAATCGTTCACCTATCTGTGCATCTTGACCGGGTAATACGAGTTGATCAAACCATTGTCTTGCATCGCGTATCGACCAACGGGCCATTTCACCCAAAGAAATTCCGGCAATTTTGACATAGTCCGTTTCTTTCCGTAATCGGCTGCCATGGCAATCGTGGCACAGGGTCTTTCCACGGTACCGAGCCTGTAAGACACGGTATTGGATTTTGTAGGCTTTACTTTCTACATACTTAAAGAAGGTGTCTATTCCTTCAAAGTGGGGACAGCCCTCCCAGAGCATTTTGCTTTGTTCTAGTGTTAGTTTTGCAACAGGGGCGTGAATGGGCAGTCCTGCTGCTTCAGCGCCTAAAACGAGTTGATCTTTCCATTCACTTAGGCGTTCACTTTTCCATGGTGCGATGGCATCTTCATAAATACTCAGCTTTGGATTGGGTATAACCAGGTCCGGGTCAATGCCTAACACAGAACCAAAACCTTCGCACGTAGGGCAAGCGCCTTGTGGCGTATTAAAAGAGAATAACGCAGGGCTGGGTTCTTCAAACTCTACAGTGCCGTCAGAAAAACGATTGGAAAACACCTCACGTCGGCCATCTTCCCACTGTAAAATACAGGTGCCACGACCTTCAAAAAAGGCAGTTTGGATAGAGTCCGTGGCACGTGCAGTGTCATCTTCGCCCCTTGTTCCACCAGCCACTCTGTCGACGACCAATTCAAATGCTATCGTCTTGGGTGGGCAGTCTTCAAGCCGAAGTAGCTCCTCTTGGTTCAGTAGAATGCGCGCATACCCTTGTTGGGAGAGCAATTTGACCATCTCCGGTGCGGTGCGGTCTTTGAAGTCCACAGGGCATAGGATCAGCGCTCTGCTACTGTCTTTTTTTGTATTGAGTGCATTCAAAGCATCGATCACCTGATGGCGTTTTACTTCATTGCCGGTAGTAGGGGAGTACGTTTTGCCAACACGTGCAAAAAGTACTTTGATGTAGTCATGTATTTCCGTGACCGTGCCAACGGTAGACCTAGGGTTTCTCGATATGACCTTCTGCTGGATGGCAATCGCTGGCGCGAGCCCCTTGATGTCATCCACTTCGGGCTTATTTAATTTCCCCAAGAACTGGCGCGCATAAGAAGACAGGGATTCTACATAGCGCCGCTGCCCTTCTGCATAGAGGGTGTCAAAGGCAAGGGAAGACTTTCCACTGCCACTCACCCCTGTAATGACGACCAAATGGCCATGAGGAAAGGCCACGGATAGGTTCTTGAGGTTGTTGACGCGCGCGCCTTCAATGCGGATTTCTGAATGTGCCATGATAGGGAAAACGCAAAAATACCCTTTGTAGTTGAGGGAAAAATGTTAGATTCGTGAATAATTCTAAAAATTTAGCGCCTATTGCCATAATCCTTACTCCATTTCTAAAATTATTGGACAATGACGACCGTAAGGATTTCGGATGCCGAATTGGTATCTCTCTATGCAAAAGGAAACGAAAATGCATTGCAGCGCCTCGTGCTGCGGCATTCCCCACAGCTTTTAGGTAAAATTCAAGCCAAAGTGCAAGATGAAGATGTTGCGCAAGATGTGCACCAAATGGTGTGGATCAAGTTCATTAACGTGGTAAAAGCGGGCGAGTATAAGGAAGAGGGCAAATTTGCTGCCTTTATTCATCGGGTGGCGAGCAATCTTTGCTTTGATCATTTTCGCCGGGAAAAACGGTCTAAAGAGATTTCAATGGAGCGCTGTGGCGATGCTGTCCTAGGTATGTGCGACGAACATCTAAATGCGGAGGAGAATGCACTACGTCAGCAATGGCATGCGGATGTGAAATTGGCCATAAAACACCTCCCTGATGAACAAAGAGAAGTAGTTTTTTTGCGCATTTATGCGGGTTTGAGCTTTAAAGAAATAGCCGAAGAAACAGGTGTGGGAATCAACACTGCACTGGGTAGAATGCGGTATGCCTTAGTCAACCTTAGAAAGCTTCTGGGGGTAGAGATTTAGGGATCCATACTTTGTGACTTTTTCTGGCGTTATAGGGTTAATTCTATTTATTGCCTATGTCGCATTGTACACCAGACTCATCGCTCAGCCCCACTATCCGCCCAGAAAAATTACAAGAAATTCTCGCCTATTCGCTCACGATGACCGTGTTAAAACCCTCAGGGTTGGTAGAAGAGAATGTCTATTTTATTCAAAATTGACTTATCCGCCTGGCGCGGGGCTCATACTATGCTGCACAAGAATTTGAGGCGCACCAGTCTTAGTTCTTCTTCTGAATAAGCGCCATCAAAATCTTTGGCAGCCTCTTCAATACTGCCGGATTCAGACTCTTCACTGAAATAATCCATTATTTCCTCAATGGAGTCTTCATCTAATTGGTCTTCAAGAATGTAGTCAATAGAAATACGCGTTCCACTTTGCACGATGAGTTCCATTTCATGTAAAAGATCCTCTTCAGAAATATTTTTTGCCTTTGCAGTTTCCTCTAACGTCATTCGACGGTCGGTCGACTGGATAACAAAAACCTTTAGAGAACCTTTTTGACCAGCAGAGCGAATGGTAAAATCATCTAGTCGCTCAATATTATGGGCTTTGACATGGGATGAAATGAGCTTAATCATATCTGCGCCAAAGCGGCTCGCTTTTGCTTCGCCTACCCCTGGAATTAATTTCAATTCATCCACATGGATAGGGTAGCTCGTCGCCATTTCTTGCAGTGCCGCTTCTGAAAAGAGCGCATAAGGCGGAATGTTGCGCTGCTTTGCAAGTTGACGATTCAACCCTTTTAATTGCGCAAATAAGGCTGGATCTAAGACCGCACCTCTCTTTGCTGCACCAAGATCTATTTCATCATCTTGCATTAGACGGTACGTCCGGGCATAAAATTGGCCACTTGTGCGCATGGTCAGCCCTGCGTCGGTCACTTTTAAAATGCCATAGCGTTCAATATCCCTGGTGATGAGATTCTTAAGAATCATTTGCCGCAATAAATCGGTCCAGTACCCATTTGATTTCTCCTTTCCTTCACCCCATTGGGTAAGATTACTTGCACCGAACGTTTTTAGAACAGCTGTTTCATGGCCAATGAGCGTATTGACGACTTGTTGGCTTCGGAAGTTGTCCTTGCCTGCCAAAACCGTCTCAAGGATGAGTCTTGCCTGTTCTGTTGCTTCATAATCTGTAGGATTGCCTTGGCAATTGTCGCAGGCGCCGCATGATTTCTCAGGATATTCTTCTCCGAAATAGTGCAACAGGTATTGTCGGCGGCAGGTAGGGGTGAGGGCATACCCTCGTGCCTCCTGCAAAAGCTGTCTGCCAATTTCTTGTTCCGCAACAGGTTTGCGTGCTAAGAACTTGTCCAGCTTGTCTATATCCTTTTCGCTGTAGTATGTGACGCAGATTCCTTCACCGCCATCACGTCCTGCTCTCCCTGTTTCTTGATAATAGCTTTCAAGGGATTTAGGAATATCGTGGTGGATAACAAGTCGAACATTAGGTTTGTCAATCCCCATCCCAAAAGCAATGGTGGCAACAATGACATCTACCTCTTCATTCAGAAAAGCGTCCTGATGACGTGCGCGGGTCCCCGAATCTAAACCGGCATGATAGGGTAAAGAAGAAATACCATTTAACTGGAGCAATTGAGATGTCTCTTCTACCTTTTGACGGCTTAGGCAATACACAATGGCGGACTTGCCTTCATGTTCTCTGAGCAAGCGAATCATATCCTTTTCTACGTTGTTTTTTGGCTGAACAGAATAGAATAGATTGGGACGATTGAAGGATGCTGTATAGATAGCGGCCTCCTGCATGTCCAAATTTTTCATGATGTCGAACATCACTTTGGGCGTAGCGGTGGCCGTAAGGGCTAAAATAGGTTTGCGCTGGATAGCGTTGATGGCATTTCTGAGTTGACGGTACTCAGGTCTAAAGTCGTGCCCCCACTCTGAAATACAATGCGCTTCGTCAATAGCGTAAAAAGACACTGGAAGCTCCTTTAAAAAGGCAATATTGTCCGCCTTGTTTAGTGACTCAGGCGCCATGTAAAGCAGTTTGGTATGTCCTGAGCTCAAATCCTGCCTTACTTGGACCATCTCTCGTTTGGTGAGCGAGGAGTTCCATACATGGGCTATCCCGTCCTGTTCTGCAAAACTTCGGATGGCATCTACCTGATTCTTCATTAAGGCAATCAGGGGCGAGACGATAATGGCCAAACCCTCCATCTGCAATGCAGGCAATTGATAGCAGAGCGATTTTCCGCCGCCAGTAGGCATCATGACAAACGTGTCAATTCCACCAAGGATGGAAGCGACCGCATCTGCTTGATTGCCTTTGAAGTCATCAAAGCCGAAGAATGATTTGAGAAGCTCCTTACTCTTAGAAGGGGATAGCACAGGAAACAATTTGGAGGTACAAGTCTTGAAGTTAAGGAATAAAGTACTTTTGCGCATCATGTCGGCAACGGATTCTATGACTTTTCTTGAGCACCTGGGTGCATTGCGCAAGCATTTGATGCGGGCAAGTCTGGCTGTCTTGCTTGGGGCAAGTATTGCCTTTGCTTTTCGGGAGGTGCTCTTTGATCAGATCCTTTTAGCTCCTAAGTCCTTGGACTTCATTACGTATCGTTGGCTTTGCGATCTTGGGAATTGGATAGGAAATGAGGGCTTGTGTGTACACGAACTCCGTCTAGACTTGCTGAACAGCAACATGGCGGGACAATTCTCTATGCACATAGGATTATCCTTAATGGCGGGCCTTGTGATCGCGATTCCTTTTGTTTTGCGTGAAGTGTGGCTTTTCATCGCCCCAGGTCTTACTGAGGCTGAGCGAAAAAAATCGGTCGCCTTTATTGGTATTTCATCCATGTTGTTTTTTATGGGGGCTACTTTTGGCTACTACATTATCACGCCATTGAGCATACAATTTTTAGCAAATTATGTCGTTTCAGAGGAGATCATCAATTTGATAGAAATGGGTTCGTATCTCTCTACAGTCGCTAGTATTATCTTGGCTTGTGGTGTGCTTTTTCAACTTCCCGTCGTGGTATACTTTCTCAGTCGTTTGGGTATTGTGACGCCGCAAGGCATGCGTATGTACCGCCGCCATTCGTGGATTGGGATTCTCGCCTTGGCCGCTATCATTACCCCGCCCGACGTTTTTTCTCAAATCATTGTCACGGTACCCGTAGCCTTCTTGTATGAGGCGAGTATATGGGTAAGTAAGGCGGCACAACCCCAAACCGCATGAGGTTAGAAGTCCAAGGCATCGTAAAAGAGTATCGCCGCCGTAAAGTGGTGGACCATGTTAGCTTCCATGTGGAGCAAGGTGAAATTGTGGGTCTTCTAGGTCCCAATGGCGCGGGAAAAACAACGTCATTCTATACGGTTGTCGGCATGGTCAAGCCCGATGCCGGCCAGGTTTTATTAGATGGGGAGGACATTACCCGAATGCCCATGTATAAGCGTGCCCAAAAAGGCATCGGCTACTTGGCGCAAGAGGCTTCTGTCTTCCGAAAGATGACGGTGGAGGACAACATTGCCGCTGTTTTGGAGTGGCGTGGGTTTTCAAAAAAAGACATCCAGTTGCAGACGCAATCCCTTCTAGAGGAGTTCGGATTAGAGAAAATCCGAAGCAATCGCGGGGATTTACTTTCAGGGGGTGAACGCCGACGAACCGAAATCGCACGAGCGTTGGCCTCTGATCCACATTTTATTCTCTTGGATGAACCTTTTGCAGGGGTCGACCCTATTGCCGTGGAGGATATTCAGTCCATCGTGGCCAAACTGGTGCACCGCAATATTGGGGTGTTGATCACAGACCATAATGTGCAAGAAACATTGGCCATTACGGATCGTACGTATTTGATGTTTGAGGGTAAAATCTTAAAAAGTGGCACCGCAGAAGAATTGGCTGCAGATCCTGTCGTTCGCCGTGTATACCTCGGTCAGAATTTTGAACTTAGGCGCGGTGTGCGGCCCGCTGAAGGCGGTCATTAATCGCCCGCCCTAAGCCTTTATCAGGCGCGGCTTCTATCCACATGATGGGCCCCTTCGGATCATCATCTAATCTGCGGAGCACCGAAAATAAGCGTGCAGCAGCTGATTCAATGCTGCCATCAAGGCTTAAGCTTTGCATTGAATATGCAGCATCTGAAAAAAATGGGATCCATTCAGAAGATGCTATATGTGCTGGCTTTGAGCCATGCGCGAGGATACCGATTCTCCTTTTGGGCGCGTAATGGCTTACCAACTGCCCAGGGGCATGTGGCTGACTAGAGGAGAGTTGCGCTGGGATGTTGGGTATGCCCAGAGTGAATTCTATGGCTTCAACCGGAACGCCTCCAAGACGCAATATAGTCGGTTGTCCATCTGGAAAGCCTACAATGGTGGACTCTACCCCGACAGAACAGGCTCCTCCGTCTAGAATACACGCAACTTGCTCTGCTAATTGATCATGTACATGTTGCGCGGTGGTGGGCGACACATATCCAAAAGGATTGGCACTTGGCGCCGCAAGAGGAAAAGGCAAGGATTGGAGCAATTTTAGCGCCAAGGGATGTGCAGGCATTCGGATAGCTACCGTAGGAAGTCCTGCCGTCACGATATCTGGGACTTTTTGGGTTCGAGGCAAAACAAGCGTTAAGGGACCAGGCCAGAATGTTTTGGCCAACAGTTGGGCCCCAAGAGGCAGGTCTGTTGCTAATTCATCCAATTGAGACAGGTGGCCAATGTGGACAATTAAGGGATCAAACGAAGGCCTTTGTTTGGCTTCAAAGATGCGGGCAACGGCGAGCGGGTCAAATGCGTTCGCCGCAAGGCCATAGACGGTCTCCGTAGGTAGTCCGACTAATTGCCCTTTTTCCAGTGCTTCTTGTGCAACAGCTACATCCTGAATAATCACCCCACAAAGTTAGGGGTCTATGGAGTGGTGATTTGGATATTCAACCCTAAAATCCCATCACTAATGTTCTGGCTGTGTCCAATCACACGATCATAACGCTGCCCCCACTGGCGCAGGTATAAAAAAAGCGTGTATTCATTGGGACAATTCCAATGATTGCCTTCGGTGAAGGTGTAATCCCATTGCGCTTCCTCTCCCGTCCATTCGGCCAAGTGATACTCGAGATAGCCCTGTTTTACAAGAATATTAGCGGTGTAACCCCCTTTTTCAGGGTCAAATATGAGTTGGTATTCCTCCTTGCGTTGATACTGATTGAAGTCTCCGACGAGGTACAGATGACGATGTCCTGATTTTTCGATGTCTTCAACAAAAAGATCGAGCACGACATAATCAGCCTCTGTGGGGCTATTGGCATTTTGCTTTCTTGGAACAAAGGCGCCACGTGCATCGTCTTGGTTGACAAATGGGTCGATCCCTCTGGGCTTTTCTTTTACCACATAGGCATGCCATAATGCTTGAAGGTCATAACGGGGTATGCGCAGCGTTGGGACGGGGATATTTTTAGCGTCAACAAACCGAAAGATGTTATTTCCTGGAAAGGCATTTTCGCCATTGTTGTAATCAAAGTCATAATGCCCATTGCGCAAATAACGCGGTTGAAATGCCCGAACGCTCTGCCAATCTCTGTTTTGTACAATGCTCAATTGGACATCTTCAAAAGGATTTTGGACCGAAAAATTACTGAGATCAGCCAAGGCATCCACTTCCTGATGTGTGCGGCTTAATTCAATCGGTGCGGTTTGATGAATGGAGGACTGAATTCCAGCGGCATTCTCATAGATCACCACAGGATACTTAACAAGATACTCGGCGGGATCATTTTCAAATAGTATCAGGTAGTAATTCCCGGAAATGCGCGGCATGCAATTGCTTTGAGGCAAGGCCATGCTAAAATGGCTATAGGCTTGGTAGGTATTAAAAGAGAGATTACCTTGGTTTAATTGGCCTTCCATGAATCCATTCAGGTATTCGGCAGACAGTAGGGGCGAAGCAGCCCAATTGCGGTCGCAATGCACCCAAGTATAGTTTAAAGCTTGTGTGTTGGCGCTGAGGTCGTCAAATGCCAATTGCAGGACATGGGCTTCGCCCAAAGGAATTGCCGCCAGCCTTTGGGGCTCCCCTGTCGGGTAAAGTTGAAATGAACGGAAGTCTTGGTGGAGCGCTATTTCGGGGGTTCCCTTTTGCGCAAACGCACAGTAAGAAAGTCCCAATAGCATGAACCAAGAAAATATTTGTTTTAACACCCGTTAAAGTTGCGGAAAAACTTTTTAGCCGAGGTCATGCATTGTACCTTTGCACCAAATTTTTTTCGAGACCATTTTATCCTTGGACATGTCGAAAACACATACCATACGCAAAGGCTTGAACCTACCCATGGTAGGCGCACCCTCTGCTCAGGTCGAGGATTTCCCGCTGGGAACCTCCTTTGCCCTCTCTCCTGATGAATATATCGGCATAGCGCCTAAGCTTGCGGTAAAAGAAGGTGACGCGGTGCAAGCCGGTGATGCCATCTTTTATGACAAAGCAGAAAACCGCATTCGTGTCACTTCTCCCGTTAGTGGAAAGGTGAAGGCTATTGTTCGTGGAGAAAAGCGTCGTCTACTTCAAATATTAATTGAAGCGGATGCGGTGATCAGGTACAAGAATTTTGGCGCAGGGCTGCCTAAGGATGCGGAAGCAGCGAAAGCAACCCTTTTGGACTCAGGTGCATGGAATCTATTAGAGATGCGTCCTTATGGACGCGTGGCTAATCCGAGCGATGCGCCCAAAGCCATTTTTGTCAATGCCATGGCGACAGCCCCCTTTGCAACCTCTGCTGCACTGGCACTAGCCGGAAGAGAGGAAGCTTTTGCTGCCGGCTTAAAGGTGCTTAATCTACTTGCGCCCAAGACGGTCTTAAGTCTGGATAAAGAGGAGAAATCAGATGTTCTCACCCAAGCGCAAGGTGTCGACCTTCATCGTTTTGAAGGAAAACACCCTGCTGGCAATACTTCAGTGCACATTGCAGCCGTATCACCTTTGAATAAAGGGGAGGTTGTATGGGCGATCCAAGCCCAGGACGTGGCCATTCTGGGTCAACTATTTCTCACAGGTGAGTATCGCCTTGACCGCGTGGTCTCTGTAGCGGGTAGCGGCATGAAGTCTCCACGTCATTTTACACTGCGCGGTGGCATGAACCTTACCAACTTCTTCAAAGAGGAAGTGAAGGCAGGGGTTTATCGATGCATTGCAGGTTCTGTTCTAACCGGTAAGGCCATAGATGCAGAAGGGTACCTCAGCGCATCAGCCTCACAGATTAGTGTGATTCCTGAAGGTCGCGGTACGGACTTTATGGGTTGGGTATTACCGGGTATCGGGAAATATTCGATCAGTCGCACTTTTATGAGTTGGTTGACCCCTGGCAAAACCTACGACCTCAGCACCAAATTGCATGGCGAGGAGCGGGCTTTCGTGGTAACGGGTCAATATGACGGGGTATTTCCTTTTGACATCTATCCAAATCAGTTACTCAAATCAGTTTGGGCAAAGGATCTTGAGAAAATGGAAGCCCTTGGGATCTATGAGGTAGTTCCGGAAGACTTTGCGCTGTGTGAGGTTATTTGTACCTCCAAGCAGCCTTTGCAACAAATGGTGCGCGAAGCTTTGGATATTCTCCATACCGAAATGAATTAATAGGAACGTAGACGATGAAATTCCTTCAAAATATATTTGACGCCACGCGCCCAGCGGTAACGACGGGCAAGCTCAAGCCTCTGTATCCCTTGCACAATGCATTGGAGACGATGATGTTTGTCCCTGACCACAACGCCCACAGCGGTGCCCATGTGCGCGATGCTATTGACCTTAAGCGCACCATGGTGACGGTCATCTTTGCCTTAGTGCCTGCCTTGATCTTTGGCATCTTTAACGGGGGTTATCAGCATTTTAAAGCCATTGATGAATTGGCCAATGCTTCAGGCTGGGCTCAGTTCTTTACCATGGACAACTTCCTGTTCGGCGCTTGGAAGATTGTACCGATGATTGCCGTGACGTATATGGCAGGACTAGGAGTAGAGATCTACTTTGCTGGCCGCAATCGCCATCCGGTTAACGAAGGCTTCTTGGTCTCAGGTTTGCTGATTCCGATGACCATGCCGATTGACATGCCTTTATGGATGGTGGCTATCTCCACCATTTTTGCCGTCTTAATTGGCAAGGAAGTTTTTGGTGGTACTGGGATGAACTTGCTAAACCCCGCCTTAACGGCTCGAGCTTTTGCTTTCTTTGCCTATCCTTCCTTTATGTCAGGTGACAAGGTTTGGATCAACACGTCTGTTGAAGCCGGTCAGAAAGTGGTGGATGGATTCTCTGGGGCAACTGCTCTAGGGCAATACGCCACCACGGGGACAACTTCCTTTAGCGCTTGGGATGCCTTTGTGGGTTTGATACCCGGTTCTATTGGCGAAACAAGCACGCTTTTGATTGTTCTGGGCGGTATCTATTTGATTGCCACGGGGATTGGTTCATGGAAAATTATGCTGGGTTCCACCTTGGGTGCCATTTCGATGGGCTTGCTCTTTAATTGGGCCGCGCCTTATATGTTGACCGAATCTCAAGAGCAGTTTATGAGCATCCCCTTCTATTACCATTTGGTCTTTGGAAGTTGGGCTTTTGCTACCGTTTTTATGGCGACAGATCCTGTTTCTGCAGCGCATACGGAAAGAGGAAAGTGGATATACGGATTCTTGGTAGGATTCTTGGGGATCATGATTCGCGTCTTTAACCCCGCATACCCAGAAGGAATGATGTTGGCCATCCTCTTCATGAATGTCATGGCGCCATTAATTGACCATTATGTGGTAAATGCAAATATTCAAAAGCGTTTAAAGCGCGCTAAAGCCTAGTATCATGAATATCAATTCAAATAAGTATACCTACATCTTCGCGGTGGTGATGGTTGTTCTTGTGGCAGCCCTGCTCTCTATAGCAGCTACCTCATTGAAGCCTTTACAGGACAAAAACGTCGAATTAGAAAAGAAATCCGATATCCTGGCGTCGATTGGGATTAAGGGTGAAAATTCTGATTCATTGTTTGCTTTGTATATCAAAGAGCAGTTGGTCATTCAAGATGGTCAAGTGGTTGAATCGGCTATTTCTCCCTTTGATATTGACATGGCAAAAGCCGTCGCAATGTCAGCTGCTACCCGTGAGGTGCCATTGTACAAAGCGGAAGTGGGCGATGAAACCTTCTACGTGATTCCTTTGCGTGGTAAAGGTCTTTGGGGTCCAATCTGGGGCTTTTTTGCCCTGAAAGGAGATGGCAATACCATCCTTGGCGCCACATTTGGACACTCAAAAGAAACCCCAGGTCTCGGAGCAGAAATTGCCACGCCTATTTTCCAAGACCAATTTCCTGGCAAAGTGTTGTTCACTGACCAGTATATGGGGATTGAAGTGCGCAAAGGGAATGCTTCAGGTGACCAACAGGTTGATGGAATATCTGGAGGCACAATTACCTCAGTAGGTGTCCAGAGCATGATTTCGGATTGCCTTGCCCCTTACAAGGCGTATCTCAAATCTATTTCTTCAGAAAGTGCACGTCCCGAGATGACCGAAACTTTGGACTCAACGTTAATTACTGCTTCAATATGAGCGCGGAAATGAAACCTAAGAAGGAAGGCTTGTTCTCAAAAAAGAATCGCAGCCTTTTGATTGACCCTATGAACGCGAACAATCCTATTACGGTTCAAGTATTGGGTATTTGTAGTGCCTTGGCCATAACGGTCAAGTTAAAACCTGCCATCGTGATGGGCCTTTCCGTCATAGTGGTTACAGCTTTGGCGAACGTGATCACTTCCTTGATGCGCAATATGATACCCAATCGTATCCGAATCATTGTGCAATTGGTGGTGGTAGCCTCGTTGGTCATCTTAGTTGACCAAGTTTTAAAGGCCTATGTATATGATGTCTCCAAACAGCTTTCAGTTTTTGTAGGCTTGATCATTACCAACTGTATTATCATGGGCCGCATTGAAGCCTTTTCATTGGGCAATACACCTTGGAAATCATTCTTAGATGGACTAGGCAATGGCGCAGCATATGGGGGCATCTTGATCATTGTCGCCTTCTTTCGCGAATTGTTAGGGAATGGAACGCTTTATGACTATCCCGTTGTAGAATGGATGGGGCTATATGATCTAGGGTACAAAAACAATGGGATGATGTTACTGCCTCCTATGGCCTTGATTGTCGTGGCGCTGATCATTTGGGTACAGCGCGCCAAGACCCCTTCTTTGATTGAAAAAGACTAAGCTTTAGGAATTATGCAAGACATCCTCAACATCTTTGTCAAGAGCATCTTCATTGACAATATGATTTTTGCCTATTTCTTAGGCATGTGTTCATACCTAGCGGTATCTAAGACAGTAAAAACGGCCATGGGCCTTGGCTTAGCGGTCACTTTTGTCTTGACCATCACGTTACCTGTCAACTACCTTTTGGAAACGAAGGTGCTCAAGCAAGGCGCACTTGCGTGGTTAGACCCGTCTTTTGCCGAATTAGATTTGAGCTTTTTGAGCTTCATTATGTTCATTGCGGTGATTGCAGCCATGGTACAATTGGTTGAAATGGTCGTCGAAAAATTCGCCCCTGCTTTGTATTCTGCCTTAGGTATTTTCTTGCCTTTGATTGCGGTAAATTGTTCCATTCTGGGTGGTTCATTGTTCATGCAGGAACGCGCCTATGAAAACATTGGGCAAGCAACTGTCTTTGGATTCGGATCCGGGATTGGCTGGCTCCTTGCCATCGTAGCTATTGCCGCTATTCGTGAACGACTTAAGTATTCGCATGTTCCTGCGCCTTTGCGTGGTTTGGGTATCACCTTTATTATCACAGGCTTAATGGGCATGGCCTTCATGAGCTTCATGGGAATCAAACTTTAATCTGCCGATAAATCATGTTTTTAGCAGCCTCTTCTCTCACCCTTATGGTCAGCATTGGGGTATTCACTTTGGTCATTTTAGCCTTGGTGACCATCCTATTACAAGCCAAGGCACGCTTGAGCCCCTCTGGACCTGTTAAGCTCGAAATCAATGGCAATACCGTTGAAGTTGAGTCCGGTAGTACCCTTTTGGGCACTTTGAGTAGCCAAAAGATTTTCCTTCCCTCTGCCTGTGGCGGTGGCGGTACGTGTGGAATGTGCAAGTGTCAAATCCTAGAAGGCGGTGGCGAAATTCTTCCAACTGAAACGGGCTTCTTTAACCGCAAGCAAATCGCGGACGACTGGCGCCTAGGCTGCCAGGTGAAAGTGAAAAACGACATGGTCGTGAAGGTTCCTGATGAAATTTTTGGCATCAAAAAATGGGAGTGTGAAGTTGTGTCCAATTACAATGTGGCCTCCTTCATTAAAGAGTTTGTGGTCAGGTTGCCCGAAGGTGAGCACTTGGATTTCTTGGCCGGTGGCTATATCCAAGTGGATGTCCCATCCCTCAATGTAGATTTCAAGAATTTGGATATCACCGCGCATCCACGATTGGGTAAAAAGCCTGATGAGTTTCAATCTGAGTGGGATAAGTTTGGTTTGTGGGATCTCAAGATGAGCAACCCTGAGCCACTTTTCCGTGCCTATTCGATGGCCAATCACCCAGCGGAAGGCAACATTATTATGTTGAACATTCGTATTGCCACGCCACCATGGGATCGTTCTAAGAATGGTTGGATGGAGGTCAATCCAGGCGTGTGTTCTTCGTATGTATTTGACTTGAAGCCCGGTGATAAAGTGACTATTTCGGGTCCTTATGGTGAATTCCACATCAAGGAAACGGAGTCGGAAATGATCTATATCGGGGGTGGTGCAGGGATGGCGCCGATGCGTTCACACCTTTTCCATCTCTTCCATACCTTGAAAACAGGTCGAAAAGTGAGTTATTGGTATGGCGGACGCTCGCGTCGTGAATTGTTCTATATCGATGATTTTCAGAACATCGAGAAGGAGTTCCCTAATTTCAGCTTTAACATGGTGCTTTCTGAACCAATGCCTGAAGACAATTGGAAAGCAAAGTCAAGCATGGAGGATGACGGAGACGGCTTTGTCGGATTTGTTCACCAAGCCTTGATGGACAATTATCTATCCAAGCATGATGCGCCAGAGGATATTGAATATTATTTCTGTGGACCCCCTATGATGAACGCAGCTGTCCTTAAAATGGTTGATGATTTTGGTGTGCCCGAAGAGAACGTATCCTTTGATGATTTTGGAGGGTAAAAAAGCCCATAAAAAAAAAGCGGCCATAGCCGCTTTTTTTGGCGCTTTACGCGCCGTGGTAGTACCTATTCTTTTATTGGCCGTGGGATGCACGCCGCAAGAGGAATCGTTTCTTTTTGAAGGGGAAGCGCAAGCCACCACCTTTCATATTAAGGTATACGGGCCAGCCTCTGTGACAGCCGAAGATCTTCAGCGTTGGCTTGCAGACTATAACCGTGTGGCATCCCCCTGGGACAGCAACTCTTTGGTGTCCGTGTTAAATAAACAGGCCATGGTTGCTCCGGATGATGCCTATCTCTGCGAACTCCTTCAACTGGGCCGTACACTGTACCTCCTCACCGATGGGGCTTTAGATCCTAGTTTGGCGCCTGTAATTGAAGCCTGGGGATTTGGCGTTGGATCGGCGACGCTTGCGGCGGATGATACAGTCGGATTATCTCGCTTGATGCTTCATGTCGGGGATACCTGCTGGTTTGATTTGGCACGTGCCTGCACAGGGAACTCCGCCATGAAAGTAGTACTAGATCATGTCGCTAAAGCATGCCCTGCCGGCAAGACCCAGCTCAATTTTATGAGCTTTTCCCAAGGTCATTCTGTTGACATTGTGTGCGATTCCTTGCGTGCGCATGGCGCCACTGCGGCTTTTGTTGAAATTGGGGGAGAAGTGCGCACCTTCGGAAAGAAACTAGACGGTTCTTCCTTCAAGGTGGGAATTGAACAACCGGAGCAAGGCAAGCGTGCGGATTTTGCCCAAACAGTGACGTTGAATGAGCGCGCACTGGCCACTAGTGGAAACTATCGAAATTTCAAAGTAGACCCTGTCACAGGTCAACATTATGGGCACACGCTGGATGCTAAAACAGGCTGGCCCATTCAAACAGATGTCTTGAGTGCTACTATGATTGGGCCCAAATGTGCGCTTGCGGATGGAATGGCAACAGCGGCTATGGCGATGGGGTTGCACAAAACCCAAGAATGGATCGCGAAACATCCAGGATGGGATGCCGTTCTTATCTATGGCGATAGGGAGAAGGGTCTGCAGATTTGGTCGACCCTCCCTTCAAATTAGCCTGAAAAAGTAGATTCTAGCTAGACTCTTTTTGACATTGCTCTTCAGGCATGGCACCACAGAAAGAGCAAGCTTCGCCTTCTTTGTTTAGAAAGGGAGAATTTGAAGCGCAGGTACCGGAAAACTCGCCATCTTTCTTTGCCCAGATCTTGACAGCCATACCGAATAGGCCTAAACCCAAAAGGGCGGCTGCGACAAGAATTAATTTCAAGGTTGCCATAGGACAAAGGTACGCAGCAAAGAAGGTGTGACGTGGATTACCCAATCAAGTTGACTTCAGGCTCAAGTCGCACCCCAAATTGTTCTGCTACGCTGGATTGCACCCTTTGGGCATGCGCCCAGAGTTCCGGGCCGCTTGCTCCCCCATAATTCACTAAAACTAGCGCTTGCTGGGCATGCATTCCTACATTTCCGACGCGTTCCCCTTTCCAGCCCGCTTGTTCAATGAGCCACCCGGCAGCCACTTTTATGGTGCCGTCAGGCTGGGGATATTGAGGGATGGCTGGATGCTTGCTTGCCAATGTTTTTACTTGTGCTGCTGAAAGTGCAGGATTTTTGAAAAAGCTGCCTGAATTTCCGAGCACCTTAGGATCGGGTAATTTGCTTTGTCTGATGGCGATCACAGCATCCGAAATGTTCTGTACACTAGGGGCCAAATCCATTCGGTGTAATTCTTCTTGAAGGGCACCATACGTCGTTTTTAAAACGTGGCTATGCTTGGTCAATTTAAAGGTAACGGAGAGGATCACGCCTTTGCCTTTCCAGCTGCGCTTAAAGAGGCTATCCCGGTAGCCAAAGGCACACTCTGCTGCGGTCAAGGTATGCGCTTCGCCTTTCTCCCAATGGAAGTAGGAAAGCGACTCCAAGGTGTCGGCCACTTCAACGCCATAGGCACCAATGTTTTGAACGGGTGCGGCGCCCACCAAGCCGGGGATTAAGGATAGATTTTGCAATCCTCCCCAGCCTTGCTGTACCGTATAGAGAACGGTTTCATGCCAAGACTCACCGGCGCTAACCTTCAACCAAACATGGTCATCGGTTTCTTCGGTAATCGCCATGCCCTTCCATGCAATACGCGCGGTGGTGCCCGGGACATCATTACAGAGCAAAAGATTGCTTCCGCCACTGAGTAGAAGGGTCTGTTTTGCATACCCATTGGGATGCTGGTAGTAGGCCTGGACGGAGGATTCATGCGTTAAATGCACCAAACGCTCAGCCTTGGCATCAATACCAAAGGTGTTATACGGGGCAAGTGAAGCATGCTCCTCCCAAATCATGATGTACGGTACGGGTAGACTTTTAGTCCAACTTCAAGGGCGTCCATCGCTATTGTGAGATCCTCCACATCAAGCACGTAGGCCAAGCGAACTTGCTGAGCGCCCATCGAAGAGTCGGTATAAAACCCTCCCGCGGGCGCCATCATTACAGTATTGCCTTCGTGGTCAAAAGATTCAAGCATCCATTGGCAGAAGTGGTCCGAGTTTTCAACTGGGAGCTGCGCCATGCAATAAAAAGCACCCGCAGGTTTTGGACAGAACACGCCGTCCATGTCATTCAGGCGGGCAATCAAATAGTCACGGCGCTTGGTGTATTCTACATTCACCTCCTTAAAGTAGCTATCAGGCGTATCTAGGGCCGTCTCTGCGGCAATCTGTTCAAAAGTGGGGGGCGAGAGACGCGCTTGCGCAAATCGCATCGCAGAAGCCATAAAATGGATGTTCTTTGACGCGAGCAATCCAATCCGTGCTCCACACATGCTATAGCGCTTTGATACGGAATCAATGAGGACTGCGTGCTCCTCCATGCCTTCAAGGCTCATCACGGAGGTGTGTTTATGGCGGTCGTAGGTAAATTCGCGGTAGACTTCATCGGCTATAATGAAGATGTCATGCTTTAAAGCGATTTTCCGCACCTGCAAAAGTTCTTTTTTAGAATACAATTTACCGGTGGGATTTCCGGGATTGCACAACAGAAGGGCTTTTGTTTTAGGCGTAATCAAGGCTTCAATCTCTAACATTGAAGGCAGCTGGAATCCACTTTCAATGCTGCTTACGACAGGCACAACGACAGCGCCGGAGCCAGTGGCAAAGCCTAAATAATTTGCGTAGTAGGGTTCTGGAATGATGATTTCATCACCCGGGTCCAAAATAGCCCCCATGGCAATGGCGAGGGCTTCTGATCCCCCCGTCGTCACAATCATCTCTTGCGGGGTAATATGAATCGCATGCTTTGCATAGTAATCCACTAGCTTTTTACGATAGCTAAGGAATCCAGCAGAATGTGAGTAGGCAAGGATTTTAATCTCATGGTGACGCAAGACATCCATCGCCGCTAAAGGGCTTGGTATATCGGGTTGACCAATATTGAGATAATATACTTTGTGACCGTTCTGCTCTGCAATTTCAGCAAATGGAACCAGTTTACGGATAGGGGAAGCTGGCATGGCTTGGCCGCGCTGTGATATATTGGGCATGGGGCAAATTTCACGAAAAAACCCGCTGCTTTCGCAGCGGGTTCATCAATTTCCGTTGAAACGGTAAAACTTATTTAGAAACCTTGGAGGTGCCTGTCGTTGTATTCACGGGTGCCGTGTTGGTTGCTTCAGGGGCAATGATCTCACCTTTAATCGTTAATACTTCTGTGGCATTGCTCGCGTTGCTTTGTACCGTTACGGTCTTTTGAAAACGGCCAACGCGGCGTGTGTCATACTTTACTTTGATTGCAGCAGTGGCACCTGGGGCAATAGGTGTACGCGGCCAGTTAGGCACAGTGCAACCACATGAACCCACGCAATTAGAAATAATCAAGGGCTCTTTTCCGTTGTTGGTAAAGGTGAATTCACGCTCTCCTTCAGCGTCTTTGTTTAACTTGCCATAGTCGATTGTCTTGTTTTCGAAGGCAATATTTGCGGCATTGGGATTTGCTTCCTGGGCGTTCATGGCGAGGCTGGAAACGAATACTAGTGTGGCAGTGGCGAAGAAATGTTTCATGACTTTTTAGCTTGTTATGTAAATATCCAAGACGGCAAATGTAATCGCCAGATTGGTTACTGCAAAAAAAGTGCCACTTCTTACCTTTGCGTTCTATGGAAATCCCTTCTAAATATGCTCCCGGTCAGGTTGAGCGACAATGGTACACTCGTTGGATGGAGCACAAGGCATTTGCTTCTGTGCCTGATGAGCGCCCCGCGTATACGATTGTTATTCCTCCGCCCAATGTGACGGGGGTCCTTCATATGGGGCATATGCTCAATAATACCATCCAAGATGTCTTGGTCAGGCGCGCGCGAATGCGCGGGTTTAATGCTTGTTGGGTGCCAGGTACAGACCACGCCTCTATCGCCACCGAAGCCAAAGTGGTGCAGAAGTTGCGCACAGAGGGCATAAAGAAATCAGATTTAAGCCGAGAGGCCTTTTTGCAACACGCCTGGGATTGGACAGACAAGCACGGCGGAATCATTTTAGAGCAGCTCAAAACACTTGGCGCCTCTTGCGACTGGGATCGTACTGCATTTACGCTGGATGAAAAACGCAGCGAAAGTGTCATCAACGTCTTCCTTGATCTCTATGAGAAGGGCCACATCTACCGTGGTCAACGCATGGTTCACTGGGACCCAGAGGCGAAGACCTCTTTAAGTGACGAGGAAGTCCTTCATAAGGAGATTCAAGCCAAGCTCTATTATGTCCGGTATGAAGTCATCGAGCAGCCTGGCACCTATTTAACGGTGGCCACCTCGCGTCCTGAGACCATTATGGCAGACCGGGCTATTGCGATCCATCCCAAAGATGAACGTTATATCCCATTGCATGGGATGCACGTGCGTGTTCCTCTGGGTGGATTGGAAATACCCATTATTACGGACGAATATGTCACCCCAGATTTTGGTACAGGTTGCTTGAAAGTGACCCCAGCCCATGATTGGAATGACTATGCCATTGGGCAAAAGCACGGCTTAGAAGTAATCGACGTCCTGAATGAAGACGGCACCCTGAATGATTTTGGCTTAACCTGGGCGGGAATGGACCGCTTTGAAGCACGAAAGGCCACCGTGGCGCACATGGAGGCCACCGGTGATTTGGTCAAAGTAGAAAGTTATGCTTCTACGGTGGGTACATCAGAGCGAACAGGGGCTGTCGTCGAACCGCGACTCTCTTTGCAATGGTGGATTCGTATGCCCGAGCTGGCAAAGCCTGCCTTGGACGCAGTGATGTCAGATGACATCCAGTTAATCCCAGAAAAATTCAAGAACACCTACCGTCATTGGATGGAAAATGTCAAGGACTGGTGTATCTCTCGCCAACTTTGGTGGGGACACCAGATCCCAGCCTTCTTTTACGGCGAAGGGGAATCGGACTTTGTTGTGGCAAAAACAGCGGAAGAGGCGCTCAAAAAAGCTCGGATACAATCGGGCCAAACAGGCCTATCGCTGTCCGATTTACGGCAAGATGAAGACTGCTTAGACACTTGGTTCTCCAGTTGGCTGTGGCCGATCTCCGTTTTTGATGGAATCAACCATCCAGACAATGCGGAGATGGCCTATTACTACCCAACGCAAGATTTGGTCACGGCACCTGAGATTTTGTTCTTCTGGGTGGCCCGTATGGCCATGGCTGGATTTGAATACACGGGCAAAAAGCCCTTCGAAAATGTATACCTCACGGGTATTGTGCGCGACAAACAGGGCAGAAAGATGTCAAAATCTTTGGGCAATTCGCCAGACCCTTTGACGCTGATAGAACAATATGGTGCGGATGGGGTGCGGATGGGCATGCTCATGAGTTCCCCTGCAGGAAATGACCTCCCCTTTGATGAGGATTTGTGTATTCAAGGCCGAAATTTCTCCAATAAAGTGTGGAATGCGCTTCGCCTGGTGAAGGGTTGGGAATCTTCTCCCGAGGCACCTGATGCAGCTGCGCAATGGGCTATGACGTGGTTTGATCAAGTGCTCGCTCAGACATTGCTGGAGCTAGAAGATGATTTCAAAAAATACCGTTTATCTGAAGCTTTGCTCAAAATTTACAAATTGATTTGGGACGACTTCTGTTCATGGTACTTGGAAATGGTCAAGCCTGCTTATGGTTCGCCCGCATCGGCAGAGGTACTGGAGCGCACCATGGGATTTTTTGAGGACTTGATGAAAGTGCTTCATCCTTTTATGCCCTTTATCACCGAAGAAGTATGGCATGCATTGCGCCCTGTTTCTGAAGACACCTTCTTGAATCTACAGACATGGCCAACGGCATCTACCCAAGACCGCCAGGCTCTGAAAGATTTTGGTCATATTGAGGCATTGGTCGCAGTATTGCGCACGATCCGGAAGGACCGAAACATCCCTTTCAAAACGCCACTTGATGTTCGCTACCAAGGGGAGGCCCCAATAGGCCTAGCGGTGGTTGAGAAATTGGTTCATGCTTCATCTCAGTCATCCGTGCCGGAAGGAGCGATGGCCTTCTTGGCAGGGACACGGGAGTATTTTCTTCATTTTGATGAGGGGACGCAAGAAATATCTGAAGAGGAGCGCGCAAGCCTCCTAAAAGATGTGGCTTATTTTGAAGGGTTTGCCGCTTCGATTGAGAAGAAATTATCTAATCCAGGGTTTGTGAACAATGCCCCCGCCGCGGTGATTGAAAATGAACGCAAAAAAGGGGCAGATGCCCTGGCCAAGGTGGCCGCATTAAAGGCCCGCATTAGCGAATAATCTGTATACCCTTAATGGCTCTAGGTCAGCCCAAGCTGGTGCGTTGACGCAATGCCTCGTAGAGTGCCATACCCGCAGCGACGGATACGTTGAGGGAGCCCAGTTCACCCACCGTTGGGATTTTGGCGTGGGTACGACATCCTTTCCATACAGGGGGAGAGATGCCGTCCTCTTCTGAGCCCAGCACGATGGCAACCGGTAAGCTAAGGTCGGCATCGGCAAGTAGGCTATCTCCTTTTTCGGTACAGCCCACAATAGAGAGCCCAGACTGCTCCAAAAAAGACAAAGCGTGAGAAAGGTTTTTCTCTCGGCAAACAGGTAGGCGCAAAAGCGCTCCTGCCGAAGATTTTACCGCATCTGCATTCATCGGAGCTGCATTCTGTTCAGGAATAACCAGTGCATGGGCGCCACAGCATTCTGCACTCCGCGCAATCGCGCCTACGTTGCGCACATCCGTCACGCGATCTAGCACTACAATTAACGGCGTTTCTCCACGCTCGTAGGCCATACTGACCACATGTTCCAAAGAAGCAAAACCGACGGCACTAATAAAGGCCACTACACCTTGGTGGTTCTTTCGGGTGAGTCGTTCTAGTTTTTCAACGGGGACAAACTTGACGTGTACATTCCGTGCTTTGGCAGCCTCCAAAATGGGGTCTACCGCTTCACTTCTGCCGCGAACGACAAAGATTCTGTCAACCTCTTGCCCAGACTCCAGCGCTTCCAATACGGGATGTACCCCATAGATCATTCCTTCCATATCAATTGGCTTGGTCCGCTCCAAGATCTTTTTCAGGGCTCGGTAGGGTGTTTTCTTGGTGGGTGGCACCGTCCATTGCGCGATCAACAAGACTTGGGCTGACCGATTTGCTGTTTTTTAGCCCCAGGAGGCGTAGGTTTTCTGTTCTACGCACCAAATTTCCCTTGCCATCAATCAGCATTTTCATACTGTTTTCGTAGGTGCGCTTGGCGGTATCCATTTGATTGCCCACCTTGACCAATTCCTCCGAAAAGCCTGCGAATTTGTCATAGAGGTCAGAGGCTTGGCGAATAATTTCTTGAACATTGGCATTCTGCCTTTCTTGGCGCCACAGGGTTCCGACCGTGCGCAATGTAGACCACAAGCTCGTTGCACTGACAAGCGCAATATTTTTATCAAAGGCTTCTTGGTAGAGCCCAGGTTCTGCTTGAAGTGCAACAGAATAAGCGCCTTCAATAGGGACAAATAGGATGACAAAATCTAACGAAACACCATAGAGATTTTGATAATTCTTTTCGCTCAAACCTCGGATGTGCGAACGCATGGAGGTGAGGTGCTCTTTCAGTGCAATGGCTTGTTCTTCTGGGGTGTCCGCATTAACAAAACGCTCATAGGCGACCAATGAAACCTTAGAGTCAATGATAATATTTTTATCCTCGGGAAGGTGCAAGACCACATCAGGTTGGAAGCGCTTTCCCTCTTCATTGGTGACACTTTCTTGCACACTGTATTCTTGCCCTTTGGTGAGGCCGGTGCGTTCAAGTAGTTTTTCTAGTACCATTTCTCCCCAATTTCCTTGCATTTTCACGTCTCCACGCAAGGCTTTGGTGAGTTGGTTGGCCTCATTCTTGAGTTTTTCGTTTTGCTCGACAAGTTTGATGACTTCTGTTTTCAGTTCAATCCGTTCTCTTTGGCCACTTTCATGGGTGTCTTGGACACGCTTGCCAAAGCTTTCAAGTTTCTCTTTAAAAGGGGCTAAAACAAGCGATAGCTGGACCGAATTGGCCTCCTTCATTTGTTTTTGTAATGCATCCGTCTGCGCTTGCAAGGCTTCGTGTGCGAGGAGTTTGAATTCCTGGCTCATCTTTTCTTTTTGGCTCTCTAATTGGCGCAATCGTTCTTGTAATCGGGCAACTTCTAATTCTGCTTCCCGCAATTTCCCTTCCAATTCTTGGTTGCGCTGGGCTTGCACATCATAGGAACCCTCACGTTGCTTGGAGGACGGCTGGCGATAGAGTGCATAGGCAGACATGCCGATTGCCAGCAGTAAAATCAAGCCAAAAAGTACTGTCTGCATCATACCGGTAAAGGTAAGCCCTCAAGGCACCAATTGATGGATTTTTCACCCGTTTGCGCAAAAAATTGATTCGTTTTTGAAAAGGGTTTGGATCCCCAAAATCCGCGATAGGCACCCAGTGGTGAAGGGTGTGCACTTTCAAGGATGAGATGCTGATTCGCTGGCAGTCCGTAGGCTGCCTTTTGCGCATGCCGACCCCAAAACCAAAAGGCTTTAGGTGGCTTATCTGCGGCCAAAGAATATAACATCGCCTGAACCAAGGGGCCATAGCCCAACGTACTGTGACTTCCGGGCATGCCCGCATTGACCGTGAATGCGGTGTTTAAAAGTAGTACGCCTTCTTCTGCCCAAAGGCGTAAATCCCCCGAATAGGGCATAGAATAGCCGGTGTCAGCGCAATATTCTTTCAAAATATTGCGCAACGAGGGTGGGGTGGGTTGTCCTACAGGGACAGAAAAGGCAAAACCATGTGCTTGGCCAGCCCCGTGATACGGGTCTTGTCCGAGAAGAATGACCCGGACTTTCTCGGGTGGAACCGCTTCAAGAGCATTCCAAACATCCTTGGAATCAGGGTATACTTGGCTGTGTTCATACGCCGTTTGCATCCTTGCGGTAAGCGCATCCCAGGCTGCGTTGGGGAAGGTAGGATGGAGGAATTTTTTCCACGCAAGGGGAGGGGGTGGGAGCTGCATAGTGCGAAAGTCGTACTTTTGAACAAATTGCTCGAAATGAAACGTGTATTTGCTCTTGCGCTCGTGCTGTTGTTTGCATCAGGTTTGACGTCTTGTGGCTCGGCTGAAAAATGCCCCGCATTCATTGGCTCAGCCTATGTGGCCACTTCTGCGCATACAGCGTAGTATGGAATGGACCGTTCTCTCTAAAGAGGCGGACTTGCAGGCCTTGGAGGCGGCTTCGGGAGACCGGGGCTTCTTGGTTTTCAAGCATAGCACCCGCTGTCCCGTCAGTACCCAGGCAATGCGCCTTTTAGAACGTTATCAGGCGCCTCTACACTGTCCCCCCTGTTTTTTGGTGCATGTGGTAGAAGACCGGATGCTTTCGCTTGACATGGCAGCACGTTGGAATGTACACCATGAGAGTCCCCAACTTCTGTGGTGGGTCCAGGGTACGGTTACCCAACACACAAGTCACTTTGATGTGCGTGGTGAAACCATTTCGGCTTGGTTAGATTGAACTAATTGAAACGTTTATCAGTTATAAGAATCCATGACAGAGGCAACCAAACCCACTCCCACCCGTAAACCAAAATGGCTGCGTGTAAAACTCCCAACAGGGGAGAATTATAAGCGTGTGCGTTCACTGGTGGACCAGTATAAGCTCCATACCATTTGCGAATCAGGCCATTGCCCTAATATGGGTGAATGCTGGGGTGAAGGGACAGCTACTTTTATGATTCTTGGCAACATTTGTACGCGATCATGCGGCTTTTGCAATGTGGCCACTGGACGCCCATTGCCCGTTGACTGGGATGAGCCAGACCGCGTAGGACGCTCCATCAAGTTGATGAAGGTCAAGCATGCTGTTATTACTTCTGTAGACCGTGATGATCTGCCGGATGGTGGGTCTATCCTTTGGGCTGAAACGATTAAAGCCGTGCGTCGAATCAGTCCTGGCACCACAATGGAGACCCTTATTCCTGATTTCCGAGGTCAAGAGGCACAACTCAACCGCGTGTTAGAAGCGGCTCCAGAAGTCATATCGCATAATATAGAAACGGTTCGGAGGTTGACACGTCAAGTGCGTATTCAGGCCCAATATGACCGAAGCCTTCAAGTGTTGAAATATTTAAAGGACCAAGGGGCGCATAGAACCAAAACCGGCATCATGCTGGGCCTAGGAGAAACCTTAGACGAGGTTCGGACGTCCCTGTATGAACTTCGTGAAGCCAAAGTGGATGTTGTAACGTTAGGTCAATATTTGCAGCCTACACCAAAGCATTTACCTGTGCATTCCTTCGTGGATCCTGAGATTTTTGCCTTACTAGAAGAGGAAGCCAAAAGTCTTGGATTTATCCACGTTGAGTCCGGACCTTTGGTTCGTTCGTCATATCATGCAGAAAAACACATTTTATAAGCAGTTTACGCTGTATTTTTAACGAATTGAAAATTCCCCCGAACGATGCATACACCTACGAAAGTTTTTATTTTGAGTTCCATAGGCGCTGCTGCTATAGCTCTCTGGTCTTTTTTACCCGCTCAATCTACTACGGCAAAATATTCGCCGCGTCCTGCTGGAGTGCAGGAGGAATATGCTGGAATGGAAGAATACCTCAACATGTTGCGCGCAAACGGCGTAACCGGCGAGATTGATCCCGCCATTGTCGCGCAGGAATGGCAAGATCTTTCTTCTATGCCTTCTGCAAAGACTACGTCACTTATGTGGGACAACAAGGGTCCTGATAACTTTGGCGGTCGTACCCGTGCATTGTTAGTCGATAAAAACAATTCTGCCGTTGTGTTTGCAGGATCAGTGGGTGGAGGTCTCTTCAAGTCAACCAATGGAGGCGCCACTTGGAATGTCATCAGTGATCCTGGAGCCAACCAATCCGTTGCCTCGATTACACAAGCATCCAATGGTGATATTTACTACGGAACAGGTGAGATTTTCTTAGGCTATGGAGGAACGGGCCAGAACACCACCCCCAACTTTGCCGGTGGCGGTATCTACAAGTCAACCGATGGTGGAATGACCTTCACGCATTTGTCTTCAACCACTCCATCTAGTGTTTCTGGAAGTGGTGAATGGTCTGCTGTTGCGGATCTAGCAGCACATCCAACGGTGGCGAACACCCTATATGCCGCGACCAACACGGGTTTCAAAAAATCTACAGATGGCGGTGCCACATGGGCTACCGTCTTATCAGGCGGCATCACAGATTTTGCCATTTCAACTTCTGGCAAGATTTTCTTGAATCGATCAGGCCAAACGATGTACTCTGCTGACGGAAATACATTTAATGAAATTTCTTCCCCTGTCGTGACGGCAACGAGCCTTCCACGTCGCACGGGTAGCCGCATGCGTTATGCCATAAGCCCGCAAGATGAAAACTATGTCTATGTGGTTCAGACCAACGGAAGTAAGCTCGCTGCTGTTTATCGCTCAACAGATGGTGGTACAAACTGGACCAAGATTGGTCAGCGTGGAAACAATTTTGATCCTTTGTGTAATGGTTCTGGGACCGGTCAATATTGCCAGGGAATCTATGACCTTCTTTTTGCGGTATCCTCATCTAACAAGGACCACATTTGGCTAGGGGGCATTACCGTTTGGCAGTGGGACCTCAATCAAGGTTGGGGTCAGGTGAGCACGTTGAATAATTTCGGCGGCGGAAACCCCTACTACCTGCATGCGGACAGCCATGAAATGGTGTTTGATCCAAATAACAGCAATATCGTGTATGCTTCCAATGATGGCGGTGTATTCAAATCAACAGATCATGGCCAAACTTGGACCGAGCGCAACCTTGGCTACACTACATTCCAGTATTTCGGTTTCGGTGTTGGTAAAGACCGCAAATTGATTGGAGGTTGCCAAGACAATGGCACCTCGTACTTTGACCAAACTTTATTATCTCCAAACTCAGCCAAAGACGTTTTAGGCGGTGATGGTGGACATTCGGACATTTCTTGGTTGCGTCCTAAGGTCATGTTTGCAGAAACGCAGAGCGGGAACTTCTATCGTTCTGACAATGAGGGACAATCTTGGTCAAGCTTTGCCTCTCCCTTGATGAATCTAGCCAGCCAGCGTGGATTTCCCTTATCTAACTGGATGATGCCTTTTGAGCTTTGGGAGACGAGCAATGATGTGAATTCTGAAGATTCTGTCAACTTTGAACTATTGCCTGCTATTCGTTCCATGGGTTACGGCGATGGCATTAAGAAAGTATTTAAAGGAAAGATGCGTCATAGCCAAGATGCCGCCATCTATATGGTAGGAACATTTAATGTCGATGCTGGACCTGTCACTTTAACGGCGGACGCGCAAGGAAATATTAATAGTGCTGACGGTTCGGGAATATTTGTTGCTGACTCAGGCTATTTTGAAATCACCTTTACATCGGCCCCGTTATCGGAGGTGATCATGTCGTGTGATGTGTATTTGCCAACAGGTTCGGATTTGACCTTGCCTTCGGCGATTGGCGGATTGCCCATTGAGGTGACAACGGGAACTTTGATGAATGTAGGAGATTCGTATAAAACACAAGATCCTGTTCAAGCCATGTTCTTTGCCGGTTTGAGTTCATGGAGTGATGCTGCATTCCCAAAGATTGGCGGTATCTGGATGACCCGTGAAGTGCACAGTTTTGGCAGTACAGAGTGGTGGCAAATTGCCCACTTGGGTGCTGGTACTACTCCGCAATACATGAAGGCTTCAAATGATGGAGATCACTTGTTTGTGGGCACGACCAATGGCCGCGTCTACCGTATCTCAAACTTGCAAGCAGCACGCAGCAAGAGTGAAGCAAGTATTGACAGTGTGAATGACTACGTTTTGACTGTTACGCAGATTGGTACTTTCCCTAACCGTGTCATCACGGGAATTGACGTAGATCCGAATGATGCGAACCGTGTGGCCGTTTCATTAGGGAACTACGGCAATACAAACTTTGTATATGTTTCTACGAATGCCCTTGCCGGGGCGCCCACTTTCTCTCCTAAGCAAGGAAACTTGCCCAATGTTCCGGCTTATTCTGTATCCTTTGACAAAGGGAATGCGAATCGCCTCGTAGTAGGAACTGAATGGGGTATTTTCATGACCGATAACGTGAGCAGCGGTGCGCCAACGTATGCGGAAGAGAATGATGGAATGGCGCGTATCCCTGTCTTTGAGATTGAGCAATACCGTACCAACGAAAACTTTGATCCTATGGCGGCAGGGAGCAGCGAAACAGAAGGCGACTTCTTTATTGCAACCCATGGTCGTGGTTTGTTTCACACAGCCTCTACCTCTACAAGCCTTCCTGTCAGTTTGAATGAGCGACCCAATGCAACAAAAGGGTTGGCCCTTGGCGTGTACCCTAACCCGGCTGTAGACCGCATTCAAGTTCCGGTTGAAGCGCAAGGTGAAGTGCATGTGTCCGTACGGACACTTGAAGGCCGTATTGTTCGCCGCTTGGATTTGAAGCGAATTCCTTTGGGTCTGGAACATGTCGCGATAGATTTGACCGGCCTATCGAAAGGTAGCTATGTAGTGACCCGCACACAGAATGGCGATGCCAAGAGTGAAATCATGGTGGTACGCTAATCCGCAAGAGAACAAAGTAAAAAAGCCCTGGTCAATCTGACCAGGGCTTTTTTAATTTAAAATCTAGACTTGCGGCTTAGGGAAGTTGTAGAAGCTGACGCATTGCAGTCACTTCCTGGGCAAAGATCTGCGCTAAAGGATGATTTGGATGCGCATGGCTGAGCACTGCTGCATAGGATTCTAACATTGGCAGGTCCTTGCCTGGTGTAAAGAGGGAGACTTGTCCAACCTGTTGGAAAAAACCAAATACGTTCGCAAGATTGCTGGAATCCTTTTGCATGGCTTCCATGATCTCACGGCGATGTGCCAGGTAGCGAACTTCTAAAGCGGAATAGTTTCGCTTTTCACGCGTGATGCCCGCCTCGGTACTGTCTCTCAGGTGCATCTGACGGTCTGCGTCTAAGGAATCTAAAAAGGTGCTAGAACGCAGCACGGGGGTATACAAGGTCAGAAGTTGCTCGCTTAACGGTGATCCGGTCAACGTATAGGCTGTCAAGGCTGTCCGCGCATCCACGTGTCCATTCAGTTCATCACCCGGCTGAATTCCCAAGCGCATGGTTCCGCCTGAGTTAAAAACGAGGTAATAAAATGTTTGTAAAGTGCTGTCAACAGGTAGAGACAGGTTGAGTGTCCCGTCTGTAATCGCGATAGTGTCCCATGGAATGCTGTGATCGCCTTCAATGCGCACGACAATAGCCTCTGTAGCGCCTTCTATGTTTAAATGGACCGTTGCATGATCTTTTGTGCATGCAGTCGCCGCACCTAGAATGATGGCAGCCCATAAAGCTGTGCGTAAGAAGGGTTTTTTCATCGTGAGGCGACTCTATGTTTAGGGAGGAAGCTTTACGCCTCCAGTCTTTTCTGAATCAACTGAGTGGCCACTTGGGGGTCGGCGGCACCTCGGCTACGCTTCATCACTTCGCCCATAAAGAGTCCCATAAGGCCTTTTTTTCCAGCGCGGTACTCTTCTACTTTGTCCGGAAAAGCAGACAAAGCTGCATCTACATGGGCCATTAAGGCATCTTCATTGGATTCTTGAACTAATCCTAATGTTTCTGCTAAAGCTTGAGGGTCAGCTTCGGGTTGTTCTATCAGCACAGGGAAAATCTGCTGTGCGGCTGCACTAAAACTAACCGTACGCTTTTCGACTAGGTCAATCAACTCGGCTAATTTGGCGGCAGGCAGGGTCCATTTGGACCAGTCCATCGCTCTTTCATTGAGCCAGCCTTGCACCGGCCCCATGAGCCAGTTTGTCCCTGATTTTGCGGGGCATTGGGCGGCTAAAAGTGCTTCAAAGTACAGTGCAGTCTCTTTGGATTCCGTCAATAATTGGGCATCATAACGGCTAAGACCCAATTCTTCCTGATACCGAGCTACGAGTGCTTGCGGTAGGGGAGGCATGCCGTCCTGGATCTCTGTCTTGAATGCTTCGGACACACGCACAGGGGCAAGGTCCGGTTCTATGAAGTAGCGGTAATCATTGGCATCTTCCTTGGAGCGCATCGCGATCGTGCATCCTTTAGCGGCATCAAAGGTCCTAGTCTCTTGCGATAAGCTGCCTCCTGCGTGCAAAACGTCACATTGACGGTCATATTCAAAATCAATGGCGCGCTGAACGTTGCGAAAGGAATTTAAATTTTTGACTTCTACTTTGGTTCCGAACGCTTCGCGGCCCACAGGACGAATGGAAATATTTACGTCGCAACGTAAAGATCCCTCTTCCATATTGCCATCGGATATGTCAAGATAGCGGACGAGTTTGCGGATTTCTTGTAGGTAGAGGTAGGCTTCCTCGCCACTGCGAAAATCGGGTTCGGATACGATTTCAAGCAAAGGAACGCCCGCTCTGTTTAGGTCCAATAAGGTGTGAAAAGGGTCCAGGTCATGGATAGATTTGCCGGTATCTTCCTCCATGTGGATCCGTGTGAGGCCGATCCTTTTTGGAGAGAATGTTTCCGATGAAATGACAATACCTCCGCCTGTGCAAATGGGTGTTTGATCTTGGGTAATCTGATACCCTTTGGGCAAGTCGGGGTAGAAGTAATTTTTTCTTGCGTAGGCATTGAACTCTCGGATGTCACAGCCGCAGGCAAGGCCTAAACGCACGGCACTGCGTACCACGCCTACATTGGCCTTTGGCAAGGTTCCCGGATGGCCTAAAGTGATCGGAGAAACTTGCGTATTCGGAGAGGCACCGTAGTCGTAACCGTCCGATGAATATGCCTTGGAGCGCGTGTTCATTTGCACGTGCACTTCCAGTCCTATAACTGCTTCATAGGCAGTTGCCGTTCCAGTACTCATAGAGGCAAAGGTACGCGGTATCCGTGGGCCTTCCATTGACTTTCAAGCCATCTTAAGAAGGGTTTTTCATCTTCCCCAAAGTCTGCTTCATGGGGAATCACATAGACCTGTAAGTCCGCCCAGGCTTCTGGTTTTTTGGTCAAACGGGCAAGATCTTTACGTGTTGTTAAAAGGGTATTGCAACCCGCCTGAAAAGCATCTTCTGCAATTTTCTGGTAACGAGAGGCATCCATAGGGCTATGGTCAGGAAAGCGCAAGGTCATCGCCGCAACGCCTCCTTGCGGATATCGATCTGGGTGCTCCGCAAAGGCCTCAAAATCCTGTGCAGCCCCTATCCCAGAAAAAACCAAAGAAGTTTCATCCCCTTTCCAGGTAGGGGCATTCCATTGTGCTTGTGGCTCGCCCATCTTTTCTTGCGCACAGAAGAGTTTTTGTTCCTTATGAAGCCCTAGTTTTTGCACCATTGCGAGGCGTTCGTGGGCATCCATAGGATAGGGGCATTTGCTAATCAAAACGGCAGAAAAACGTGAGGCGGCTTGCGGGTGTTCGCGGAGAGGCCCAGCAGGCAAAACCTGCTCGTCCGTGTACCATTTACCATGCGGACAGACTAACAAGGTCACTTGGCTGCACAGGGCCCAGTGCTGGAGTGCATCGTCTAAAATCACGGGACAATCTTTTGGCAATAAGGCAAAAGCATCTTTGCGTTGATGGGCAACGACCACAGAAACATCGGGGCTATGGCCAAAGTGTTGTCGAACCATGCGAGCTTCATCGCCTACTTGGCTCACGGGGTCTTGCAGTTGGACACAAAGTGCTTCCTTGGTTTTTCGTCCATATCCCCTGCTTACATAGGCGATATGGGGCAAATGGGGTTGAAGTTTTTCGACGACCCAAAGGGCTACGGGTGTTTTCCCTGTGCCTCCTGCATGGAGATTCCCAATGGCCAACGTGGGTTGATTGGGGGTGAAGGGAACAATGATTTTCCATTCATACAAACTTCGATGCAGGGCTACCCCAAAAAGATAGAGGGGCGACAAGAATCCAAGGCGCTTTTTGGGTCGCATGGAAGTCAATCGGTTCATCTTAGCAAAGAGGTAAGGGTGGCTGCCTGCGGGATGGGCTGTACATGGGGTTGTTTTTTTAGCCATGTCAGTTGGCGCTTTGCGTATTGCCTGGTATGTAGGGCAATGTTGGCTTCAATGACGGCCAAAGAGGACAATGGCGCTTGGTAAAATTCTCGATAGCCCACGGTTTGCATGGCCGTAAAGTCTTTAAAGGGGGAAAGGGAATGCGCTTCTTCAGGAAGGCCATTGCGCATCATTTCTTTGGTTCTTCGATGTATCTGCTTCGTTAACGCATCCATGTCAGGCCATATTGCCCATTCTTTCAGGGCTGCACGAAAAAAGGGCTTGGATGTGGCTTCGGTTGTGCGTTGGGATGAATAGGGCATCCCCGTGCTAAGTATCACCTCCAAGGCCCGAATAACACGCCGACTATTTTTTAAGTCTGCTTTGTCTGCATAAAGGGGATCTTTCTTTTGTAATTCCTTGATAAGACCATCAGGATCATCCTCCCAGCGTGCTTCTAATATTGTACGCAGTTCTGGGTCGGCTTGAGGGAGTGCGTCGCTATGGTAAAGCAGGGCTTTGGCATAAAGTCCAGAACCGCCAACAATCACAATAGATCTACCCGCGTCAAGTTCCTGCTGGATCCAAGGCCTTGCCCATTGGGCGTAGGACATTGCGGTCAAGGGTGCATGTATGCTATGGGTGGCAATGCCTTGGTGAGGAACTGATTGCAGCTCTTCCGCACTCGGCCGAGCGACCCCAATATTCAACTCTCTGTACACCTGGCGTGCATCACAATTTAAAATGGATGCACCGATTGCTTCTGCTATGTCAATAGCGAGGCGGGTTTTGCCAGAGGCAGTGGGACCGTGGAGCATCCAAAGAGCAGGGGGAGACATACTGCGAAGGTAAATCCTCTAGGAGTTCTTCGTAACTTAGATAACCACCATGGAAAGTTATATCCCTATCACCCGATCAGATTTGGCCCAAATACAGCTTGTTCCGGCTCAGTTAGCGGGGGAAGAGGCAGTCCAAATTCGATGGCGTTCCCTACACAAGGCTACCTTTTTTGGGAATGTGATGGAAGAAAAAGTGCGGGTGTATTTACAAGGAAAAGAGGCCGTCTATAGATTGGAGACGACTCTTTGGGCGTGTACAAAAGAATGGGTCGTTTTTAAAGACAGTGTCCGCGTACCCGTCACGGTTGTATTGCGTGTAGAATCCTACCAAGCATCAGAGGTATAGCCCTCTAGGTCCTCCTCGTCAAAACCATATTCATCTTCTTCCTCTTCGTCTTCGTCCGCATAGGCAAGACCGCCTTCACCTGCAAACTCAGGGTCTGGGGCTTCTGCAGGACGATCGCCATAGGATAGCACAACCTGGGCCTGTTCTTGCGCGCCTTCATCGCTCCGGACAAATTCGACCATAAAGGTCCACATAGCGAGAAAGTCATAAATAAAGATGAGACGCTGTCCATTACTACCTAGGATGCTCGACAATGGATGGTCTTTCATAGCGCCCCGTCCATTAGGATCCATAGCGATCACAGGGATTTCATCCAATTGTGTCCATTGATCATCTGTGGTATAAAAAGAGGCCATTTGCCCTTCCTCGATCGCATATGCTGAGACGATCGCATGGTGGAGGTCTTCTAAATGGGCATCACTTGAGATGGCAATATCCCGAAAAACATCTCCAGGACAATGAAGGATGGCGCGTAAAGTGAGACGTGTATTCATTTTGAAATCTTTGGCGTTATACCCATTTTGATGGCACTTGTGTAAGCGAGTTCGCGTGCTGCCTCAAAGGTATTGGGGATTTCCCCATCTAGCACTGCTTCTCGGATACTTGCTTTTAATTGACCAATTTCGCGGCCAGGCGCCAAGCCGAACCACTCCATGAGTTGATTTCCGTCCACCGGCGGTTGCCAATTGCGCAGATGGTCACGGGCTTCAACCACAACCAGTTTTTCGCGCACCTTTTGGAAGTTTCCGAGGTACTTTTCTTTTTTCTTTGGATTCTTGGTGGTGATATCTGCCTCACAAAGATCCATCAAGGCGTCAATGGCATCTCCTGCGTCAAAAAGGAGTCTACGCACGGCGGAATCGGTCGCCATATCACTTGCAACGGCAATGGGGCGTGAAGACATCTGGACCAATTTGACCACATACTGCATGCGTTCGTCTAGAGGTAAGGCCAGGCGCTTAAATATTTTCTTGGCCATTTTCCCGCCCAAGAACTCATGTCCGTGAAACGTCCAACCTGTGCCTTTGATAAATCGTTTCGTCGGGGGTTTGCCAATGTCGTGCAATAAAGCAGCCCACCGGTCCCATATATGGGGGGTGACGCGGCTTAAATTATCAACCACCTCAAGGGTGTGCCAAAAGTTGTCTTTGTGCAAATGCCCCTCCACTTCATCTACCCCAGCAAGTGCATCCACTTCGGGTAGGATATAGGGCATGAGGCCTCCTTTGTACATCCAAGAAAGACCAACGCTCGGCACGGGGCTCTCCATTGTCTTGTTTACTTCCGTCGCGATTCGCTCAGGGGAAAGGATACTGACGCGTTCTGCGCATGCTTGCATTCCCTTCAGGGTTTCTGGATCAATGCTGAAGTCCAGTTGACTGGCAAATCGCACTGCGCGGAGCATGCGCAATGGATCATCCGTGAAGGTTTTGATAGGGTCAATGGGCGTGCGGATGCGCCTCTCTATAAGGTCAACTTTGCCATTAAAAGGATCCAGTAAAGTGCCAAAATCACCCGCATTAACCGAATAGGCCATTGCATTGATGGTGAAGTCTCGTCGTAATTGATCTTCTTCAAGACTTCCCGGCGCTACCGTGGGGTTGCGGGAATTTGCCGTATAACTTTCGGAACGGGCTTGAACAAATTCAATGTCCCAATCTTTCCAACGAAATTGGGCAGTGCCAAAATTTTTGAAAACCGTCACCTTACCCGCTTTTAGTCTGCGGGCAGCTTCTTGAGCGATGGACAAAGCGTCCCCTACAACGACAAAATCAACATCTTTGGAATCTCCACGTTCCATCAGGCGGTCACGTACCCATCCTCCTACGACAAAACATCGAAGGCCTGCCTCATCGGCTACTTTGCCAATGGTGGTAAAAACAAGATGTTGAAGCGCTGGATGCCCCATGGTTTAAACCGCTACATTGAAGGTTCGCAACGCCTCGTTGAGCGAGGTTTTACGGTCTGTACTTTCTTTGCGGGTGCCAATAATCAAGGCGCAAGGAACATGGTAGATGCCTGCGGCAAAAATCTTGGGCTGGCTGCCTGGAATAACCACACTGCGCGCTGGGATGCGGCCTTTATATTCCATCGGCTGATCTCCGGTAACATCGATGATTTTGGTGCTGGCTGTCAAGACAACGTTGGCACCTAAAACAGCTTCTCGCTCCACGTGAACCCCCTCAACCACAATACAGCGAGAGCCAATAAAGGCGCCATCTTCAATAATGACAGGCGCAGCCTGTAGCGGCTCAAGAACGCCTCCAATCCCGACACCGCCAGAAAGATGGACGTCGGAACCAATTTGGGCACAACTTCCTACGGTAGCCCAGGTGTCAACCATCGTGCGCGCACCGATATAGGCACCAATATTCACGTAGGAAGGCATCAGGATCACATCGCGGTCGATAAAGGCACCATAACGGGCAACGGCATGCGGAACTACTCGGATACCTTTTTCTGCATAGCCTGTTTTTAACGCCATCTTATCATGAAACTCCAAAGGGCCGACCTCGAAGGTTTCCATCTTACGAATGGGGAAGTAGAGCACCACCGCTTTCTTAACCCATTCATTCACCTTCCAGCCGGAAGGAGTAGGTTCTGCTACCCGCAGTACACCCAAGTCAAGGGAGGCAATAACCGCATCGATCGCCTTAAGGGTAGCCGCATCTTGGAGTAAGGTCCGGTCTTCCCATGCTTTTTCTATGATGGAACGTAATTCAGCGTTGCTTGTCATGTTCGTTTTTTTTGCGTCAAAAAATTATCTAGAATGAGGCAAGCAGATGCAGCATCCAACATGCCTTTGTCTTTTTTTACTCGGGCTTTGGCTCCTGCGGCATGGGCTGCTTGGGCAGCCAACTTGGAGGTGAATCGCTCATCTACCCAATGCAATGCAATATGCGGCCACAAAGCCTCAATTTTCTGTCCAATGGCAAGGGCATGGGCACTTCCTTCTGTCGCATCACCTTGAAAATTCACCGGAAGCCCAATGGCTACACCGCTCAGACCTTCTAAAGGATAGGTTTTTTGCAAGTAGGCGAGGAGGGTTTCGGTCTTTTCGGTGTGCACGGGGAAGGCCATGGTATGGCCTAGATCTGATTCCGCTATGCCTGTTCGCACAGCACCAACGTCGAGTCCGAGCCAAATTCCCATGATGCAAAGGTAGGTCAGGGCTGTATCTTTGCCTCAAAGTTTACTCATGGTATACCCCATCGTTGCATACGGTTCCCCAGTCCTTAAACGCGTTGCCCAAGAAGTGGATGCAACTGCGGAAGAAACGAAGCAGTTTATTGAAGATCTTTTTGAAACGATGTATGCTTCTAAAGGCGTGGGTTTAGCCGCTCCCCAAGTAGGGGTTTCTTGGCGCATTTTTGTGGTGGACGGTTCTCCGTTTGCAGAAGATGCAGAGAATGATCAAGAAGCGGAAGTGCTCAAGAATTTTAAACGGGTGTTTGTAAACCCGACCATTTTGGAAGAATCTGGTGAGCTTTGGGGCTTTGAAGAGGGCTGCTTGAGTATTCCAGATATTCATGAAACTGTAAAACGAAAACCTTCTATCGTGATAGAATCTCAACTGCCTGATGGCACGTGGGTAGAAGAATCATTTACCGGATTGCCTGCGAGAATCTTTCAGCATGAATATGATCATATTGAAGGCATGTTATTCTTAGATCGTTTGACGCCTTTAAAGCGCAGAATGCTTCAAGGCCGACTGAAGGATATAGCTTCAGGCAAGGTGAATCCCTTTTATCGGCTAAAATTTGACGTGAAATGAAAGCGTTCCATCTCTACCTCTTGATAGGTCTTATGGGCCTTACGTCATGTCAAGACCCTATAGCACGTGCCGAGGAGGCGATAGATGACCTTTTTGTTTCTAATGAGGCGCAAGGAGTTTTGGTTGCCGATACGGCAGGTTGGAAGGACCTGTTGCGCACATTTGAAGGAGCCGCGGAAGTGGCACCGAATGATTCCTTGTGGGCACGTTATACCCTCATCTCAGGTGATGTTCAGGCACAGGTGCCCGGTGGGGCGTTGTATGCCATTCGGACCTATATGTCCGTGCATGATTCTCTCCAGGGTCAATGGGAAGGTGCGCTGGCCCTTTTTGCTGCTGCGCAAGTATGGGAAGAAAAACTGCATGATCGCCCGCGTGCCATCCAAACCCTTACCATGTTATGGGATGCGTACCCCAATACTTCCATTGCGCAAACAGCTTTGGCTTACCGCGATGTATTAACTTTTGAAAATGATTCGTCCTTGCTGGAAAAAATCCACCAATGGGAAAATAACCCTCCGCAATAAATCCTATGAAATCCATCAAAACTATCTTGGCCATATCGGGCCGCCCAGGACTCTATCATCTTGTTGCACAGACACGCAATGGCATTTTAGTGGAATCCCTCGATGACCAAAAACGTATAACCGTTTCGGCACAGCAGCAAGTTCATGCGCTTGATGAAATTGCCATGTATACGCTAGAAGGGGAGAAGCCCTTGCGCGAGTTGTATGAAGCAACGGGGAAGGCCTTAAAGGGTGAAAAGACCGTTTCGCATAAAGCGGACGCCTCAGAAATTTTGGCTGCGTTTCAATCCTATGTGCCGGACTATGATGAGACGCGCGTCTATATCAGTGACATGAAGAAGTTTGCCAACTGGTATAATCTTTTGGTACAGTATGGTTTCTTTGAAGAAGAAGTAGGTACATCTGCACCGGTCAAAAAGCCCAAGGCAAAAAAGAAGGACCAAGCTACCCCGGCAATAGAAACGGATTCAGCCGATGCCCCATCCGAATGAGGCACAAGCGGCGTTTCAACGTCTGCTGACCATTATGGACGAACTGCGGGAGAAATGCCCGTGGGATCGCGAACAGACGGCCGAAACGCTACGAAAGTTAACCATTGAAGAAACCTATGAGTTGGCCGATGCGATCGACCAAGGGGACTGGAATGAGCTAAAAAAAGAGCTTGGAGATCTTTTTCTACACCTTGTTTTTTATAGCAAATTGGGGGCAGAACGTGGCGCTTTTGATGTAGCAGATGTTCTGCATGGCGTGTGTGAAAAGTTAATCCGACGTCACCCGCATATTTATGGCGACATAGAGGCAAAAGACAGCCAAGCAGTAAAGGCAAATTGGGAAGCCATTAAACTCAAAGAAAAAGGCACGGGGCGTTCGTCCGTTTTGGAAGGAGTGCCGAAAGCACTTCCCGCCTTGGTGAAAGCCTACCGGATGCAAGAAAAAGTGCAAGGCGTAGGCTTTGATTGGCCCAATGCCGAAGGTGTTTGGGCAAAAGTAGAAGAGGAGTTACATGAGATGCGCACCGCGCCAGATGCGGCCTCAGAAAGTATGGAGCTAGGCGATGTCCTATTTGCCCTAGTGAATTATGCGAAGCACCGCGGATTGGATCCCGAACATTCGCTGGCCATGAGTAATGCCAAATTTGTGCGGCGCTTTCAGGCAATGGAAGAGATGTTGTCTGCCGAAGGAAGAACGCCCGTGGGGGTGGATCTGGTGGCGTGGGAAGTTTTATGGCAACGCGTAAAGGCAACTGAACGTGAAGATGGCCGCTAGATTAAACGTTACATTCATCCGAAGCATATCGATTATGCCTTTTATTCCTGCTCTATGAAAACGGTTTACCTGGTCCGTCACGCCAAATCATCGTGGGATCATCCACATCTCACAGACAAGGACAGGCCACTCAAAGGACGTGGTATCCGTGATGCGCATGTCATGTCTACTTGGTTTGCTTCCACGAATCAAAGCGAGCCATTAATCCTGAGCAGCCCTGCCACACGTGCGTACCATACCGCGATCATTTTTGCGCGTAATATGGCGTTGTCCTTAGAAGCCATCCAAGTGCGCCCGTCTTTGTATGGTATTTCTAAAGAGGAGCTCTTGCATGAATTGAGAGGGCTTCCAGCATCGGTAGATCAAGTGATGGTCTTTGGCCACAATCCATGTCACACGGATTTTTTGAACCGTTGTATTTCTCACCAGGTGGCAAATATTCCCACAACAGGAATGGTGGGCCTGGATTTTAAGATGAATGAGTGGGCCAACTTGGAATTTGAAGCGGAATTGCGCTTCTTTGACTTCCCCAAGAACCTTAAGAATAAAACCGAATCACCATGATGCGCGGAGCACGTGAACGTTTTGTCAATCGCGATTTAAGTTGGTTGCACTTCAATGCCCGTGTGCTCCAAGAAGCACAGGATAAGCGCAATCCGCTCATAGAAAGGGTTAGGTTTTTAGGCATATTCTCCAATAATCTGGATGAGTTTTTCCGTGTCCGCTATGCAAGTATTCAGCGACTAGATAAATTGTCCAATCAGAAGAAGGTCATAGAACAACTTGGCGGTTGGACGCCACAAGACCTGATGCAGGCCATTCAGGATGCGGTGCATTTGCAGAATAGCCAAGTCGAAAAAATTTATGAAGACCTTATGGTGGCGCTTGAGGCTGAGGGAATTGCTTTAATCACAGAAGAGCAGTTAACCAAAGGTCAAGAGGAATTTGTTCGGAAGTACTATATCGAAAAAATCAGTCCCTCCGTATTCACAATGATCTTACGGGATAACGCAGCTTTTCCGGAACTGAATGACGGTTCGATTTATCTGGCCATCCAGCTGCACTCAGAGGGAAAAACCAAAATGGTGCAGTCCTTGATTGAAGTCCCCACCGATTTGCATGGGCGCTTTGTTGCCTTGCCCAAATATGGCAAGAACTACTTGATGTATTTGGATGATGTATTGCGCTACAATTTGCGCTATGCTTATTTCATTTTTCCCGCGGACAAGATTGAGGCCCATGCCTTTAAAATATCGCGGGATGCAGAGTTGGACATGGACCACCATGATGTGTCCAAAACAATGCTGGATCGCATTCGGCGCGGGCTCGAAGACCGATTGGCCGGGGATCCGGTGCGCATGGCCTATGATGCGGATATGCCCGCATCTTTTTTGACGGAGTTGGTCCAGCGGATTGGGTTTGAGGACACCGATGCCTTGAATCCAGGAGGTCGCTATCACAATAAGCGAGACCTCATGCGTTTCCCCAATGTTGGCGGCCCCCATTTGGAACATCCGCAGCTGCCTCCTATCATGCACCCTGAACTGGATTTGGAGCGCTCGCTGCTACAGGTTATTCGTCAAAAAGACATTCTGATCTATACCCCTTATCATACCTTTTCTTATGTGATTCGCTTTTTGCGTGAATCTGCGATGGATCCTCATGTGGAGTCTATCTCGATTACGCTCTATCGGTTGGCATCTCAGTCCCGAATTATTTCTGCCTTAATCAATGCCGCAAAGAATGGAAAAAAGGTGCAAGTGGTGATTGAACTGCAGGCCCGTTTTGATGAGCAAAACAACATTCACTACCTCGAAAAAATGCGCAAAGAGGGCATCGAAGTGCAAACGGGTGTGGAAGGGCTGAAAGTCCACAGTAAAATCATTAGCGTGGTCCGTCAAAATGGCAAAGGCCGCGAACTATTTTCCGTTATCGGTACCGGTAATTTTCATGAAGAGACTGCAAAGGTGTACACTGATTATTTTCTCTTTACCGCGGATAAACGCATCAACAAAGAGGTGCAAAAGGTCTTCCAATTCTTGGCAGAACCCTATCGCGTGCAGAAATACAAGCACTTACTTGTGAGTCCACATTTTACCCGAAAAGGACTGCTCCGATGCATTGACCAAGAGATTGCGCATGCAAAAGCGGGCAAGAAGGCGGAGATTTGGATGAAATTCAACAGCCTGTCCAGTTACGACATGGGACAGAAACTCTATGAAGCAAGCCAAGCTGGGGTAATGATTAAACTGATTGTCCGTGGGGTATGCTGTGTTAAACCGGGCGTAAAAGGCTTAAGTGAAAACATACACATCATTTCCGTCGTGGATCGATTCTTAGAGCACAACCGTGTCTATGCCTTTTCTAATGATGGAAACTGGCACATGTATGTCGCTTCTTTTGACCTCATGTCTCGAAATCTTGATCTACGGGTCGAAGTGGGTACGCCTATCTATTGCACACAGGTTCAACGACAGATATTGGACCATTTGGACTGCATTTGGAAGGATAATGTAAAAGCCCGTGTCCTGCAAGGGGAAGACCCCAATGCATACCGAAAGATTCCCGGCAGAAAGGTGCGCAGTCAAGTAGAACTTTATCAATATGTTCAGCAGCAACTCAAATTCGGTGGACGTATATGAAACTCATTAAAATTGCTGCGATAGATATTGGGTCAAACTCTTTGCGCTTGCTTATTAGCAACGTTATTCCCACTCCAGAACTTACGCACTATAAAAAGGTCTCCATGACCCGATTGCCTGTGCGCTTGGGTGAAGATGTTTTTAAAACAGGGAAGATTAGCAAAGAGACCGGTGAAAGACTTGTGGAGTCCTTTCGGGCCTTTGCCGCCATCATGAAGGTCAATGGGGTAGAGGCACATCGCGCTTGTGCTACGAGCGCCATGCGCGAAGCAAAGAATGCTGCCCGTTGGGTTCGGAAGATTCGCCGTGCAACGGGTATTCAGATTGACATCATTGAGGGGGAAGAGGAAGCACGGCTGATCTTCAATGCAAAATTATTTGATAAAATCCAGCCTAAAGAGGAGAATTTGCTCTTTATGGATGTGGGAGGTGGCTCGACGGAATTGACCTTTTTTCATGCTGGGCAGGCGGGAGAGGCCCGTTCATTCCCCATCGGAACAGTCCGTAGTTTGAGCCATGTGGATAGCCAGCGCGAGTGGGCGACCATGCAGGCCTGGGTGGAGGAGTGTGCAGGACTGCGTAGAGGAAAAATTGCCTTGGTAGGTTCAGGAGGTAATATCAATAAGGCCCACAAATTAAGTGAACGACCTATTAGTGAGCCACTTTCGCGCCAATTCTTAGATCGATTAAGCAAGCAGATTGAAGCCCTTACGCCTGATGAACGCATCACCGAAATAGGCTTGAATCTTGACCGAGCCGATGTCATTGTGCCCGCATTACAGGTATATCGACAAGCCATGAAATGGGCAGGGGCCACCTGGATTTATGTGCCAAAGATTGGTCTGGCCGATGGCGTAGTTCGGGATCTGTACCATCAACTTTATAAAGAGAAAATCCTATGATGTCCAGGTTCATTTGGCTAGTAGGGGGCCTGTCTATGGTGCTGGTGGTCGCATGCAATTCCTCGGATACCCAGGGGCAAACACGCATTGCCCTGATGACGGAAGAACCTTTACCTCTAACGGATACCGTTTTTGTGACAGGCAGTTCTTCTGAATTGGGAGGTTGGAACGGTCGCGGTTTGGCTATGCAACGCGATGCCACCGACCCAAATACATGGGCCCTTCAATTTGCACCTAAGGACTCAGCTTTTGCCTATAAATTCACCCTAGGCACTTGGGATTTTGAAGCGAAACTTCAAGAAGGGTTGGCCTTCCGTGATTTGGGCGGATGGCAAGACATGGATACGACCGTGCATGCGGTGTCCTTTGGCCCCGCAAAACGGGTCAATATTGGCCAAGTCAGTGGCCACCTCACCTTGACTATGTCGCCCGCGGATCCCAAGGGTATCATCCCTTCTCGTCGAATGTGGGTATGGACCCCGGTTGATTTGGCACGGGTAAAGTTGGATGGTCCTATGGACCTCTTGCTCATGTCGGATGGCCAAAATTGCATTGATCCGTCCACGAGCACCTTTGGGGTCGACTGGGCGGTAGATGAGGCCATTTTGACTTTGATGAAACAAGGCAAAATCCCCCCCACCATAGTGGTTGCATTGGACTGTGCTACCGAAAGTGGCAACCGGAGACGTCTAGAATATGGACCCGGCACATTGGGAGAGGCATATACAGACTACCTGGTCCATACGGTCTTACCCTACATTGAGGCGGAAGGAAATATATCCGAGAAGAGTAGGGTGTTTTTTGCTGGTTCTAGTATGGGCGGAGTCTTGGCTTTTCGGCTATTGACAGAATATCCTAGGGTTTTTGATGGAGCCCTGTCTTTTTCCCCTGCGGTGTTCGTAGAAACGGGCAACGGACTGGTAGTAGATGCCATCACTCCGTGGAAAGAGCGTGGCGCTCCGTTTCCAGATGGCCATTTTTATATGGACAATGGGGGCATTGGCTTAGATGCCCAGCTGCAGCCCGGGATAGATCGCTTAAAAAACACCTTGAGCGACCTTGGGTATCCAGGTACTGAACACGCCTTCAAATGGGTGTTAGACAGCAAGGCGGACCACAGCGAGGTGGCATGGAAAAAACGCTTTCCTTCCGCCTTTGAATGGCTATCTAGTCAGCCGTAAACAAAACCCCAAAAAAAAGCCCGCAGCATGCGGGCTTTTTTCAGGGCTTTTATGCAAGACTATAGCAGCCCAAGAACCACTTCATAATTGGGCTCATGTCCCGTTTCAACTACTTGCTCCGTGTGGATGATCTGACCAACTTCATTGATGACCACCACGCTTCTGCTAAATAGACCCGCAAATTTGCTGTCGGCAAACGTGACACCATAATCCGCCCCAAACGAGGGTGCGCGGAAAGCGGATAGAAAGGTTACATTTTCTAACCCTTCAGCGCCACAGAAACGTGCACCGGCAAAGGGTAGGTCCATGCTGATGTTGAGCAACTGAACGCCGTCCATCCCATTGAGTTTTTCATGGAATGCCCGGACACTTTTTTGACAAACCCCTGTTTCGATAGAGGGGAAGATGTTTAAAACAACCTTTTTTCCTGCAAAATCATGCAAGGAAGCGGTGCTCAAGTCTTGCTTAGATAAAGTAAAAGCAGGAGCGGTGCTGTCTACGACAGGGAGGTTGCCAATGGTTGAGCAAGGAGTGCCTCCTAGGGTGATCTGTGCCATATGAAGTGATTTAATGATGAATGAAGTGTGACAAGCCGTACCCGGACAAGAGGCCCAAAATAACGATGAACCACAGGGTAGAGGGGATTCGGTGGTCTTTTTGAAGTTCAAACAAAATGGTACTAGAGACATGTAAAAAGATGCCGACGACCAATCCGCCAATAAATCCTTCCATCCCTGGCATATCAAGGGGCAATAAAACACCGACGCCGGCACCAAGAGGCGCAGCAAGGCTCATGCCGAGCAGGGCTAAAATAGTATGACGAAAGGAAATACCACACTGACGTAGCCAAAATGCCAAAAGTGCCGCAATAGGTAAATTGTGTACCCCCAGCGATAAGGCAAAAGCAAGTTGCTCTGATTCGCGTAAGCGCAGCATGGGGATCCCTTCCACAACAGAGTGGATAAGAAGTCCGAGGTAGGCAGGCCAAGGATTGGGGTCATGGTGATGGATATGTCCATGTTCCAATCCTTTAGATCGACTGTCTAACGCAAATTGCAAGAAGTACCCCAATACAATCCAAATACCCCAGGGTAAACCTCGGTCATGCTCAACATGTGCTAACTCTGGTATCCATAGGAATACGGTGACCGCGAAGAGGAATGCGCCAGAAAAAGCATTACTGCGGGCTAACCACCCGGTTGGAATAGAGCGAAAACCCGCAAGGCCTCCTAGGCCAATAGGAAGCATTAAAAGGAAAAGTGCCAGAAGTGTTGTGGACATGCCGCAAAGTTAGGTCATGGCTTTGTAGACGGCTTGGATTGCGCCAAAAAGAACTACGGCCATTAAAAGATAGCGCACATACGGCTGTGCTTTTGGAATGCGAACAATGTAGCGGGCACCAAACCAGGCGCCTAAGGTGGCGCCAAACGCCATAATGAGCCCGGGCCGCCACTCTACCCTATCGCTAACTACATAGAGCAATCCAGCTGGAATAGCCAATATTAAGGCCATGAGGAGCTTGATGACATTGGCGTCGCGCAGCGACCATCGGTCCCCTAAAACGAGGGCAATGAGCATTAAAACACCAATGCCCATTTGGACAAAGCCTCCATAAAACCCGATTAAAAAGAACCAAAGCCCGGCTTGCCATGGGGTAAGTCTGCGTTTGGCATCCGATGGGCCACCCCAGCGTTCAGGTTTGAGAAAGAGGGTAACGCCCATGCCCATCATGACAAACGCCAGGGTCCATTCGATTACATTGACCGGTAAGGAGATGCCCAAAAAGGCCCCCGCTAGAGAGCCTAAGAGCGTTGGGATGGCAAGGCCACGACTTGCGCGCATCAAGTAGCGCTTGCGCAGAGAAGGCCGAAGACTGAGCACGCTGGTCAGCGTTTGTGTCATGACCCCGATGCGGTTGGTCGCATTGGCTACAGCCCCATCCATACCGCCAAACATCAGCAGACTCACGGTGAGGGCCGAGCCATTGCCGGCCAACGTATTGATGATGCCGGCCACAAGGCCACCAACAAAAAAAAGTACCTCCATCTCTGTGCTCATGCCCCCCAAAGATAGGGGAGGGTTGTACCTTTGGACGGAGGGAACGTTCCCTCTAATTTTTTGATAAAATGCGTCGATTTCTTTCTTCTCTGATGGTCTTATCCGTCTTGGCGTGTACTGCACCAGAAAACACTTCGGAGGATTTAGCAACACAATCTCTATTGCCCTTTGAATATGCAGCCCAATTGGATACGGTTGAGCTGGGGGCGGAGCGTGTCTACAGAGTACACTACACCCTTGTGGGTGGATTGCGGGATACTACCGTCCGCTACACACTTCAGCTGATTGCAGGAAAAGTAAAAGCGCACGATACCCTGATCGAATTCCTGAAAACGGGTGACACCTTAGTTGGAGACTATCTCTTTGTTGAGGTTCCCGTATCTTCCGGAAAAGCCGCATTTAGCAGCCACCTTGAAACAATCCCCCCGAATGGCCAATAACCACCCACCCGATGAGGTTTTCATCGCCAAGACGCTCATGGGCTTGGAAGACGTCTTACGTGATGAACTCCTTAAACTTGGGGCACGCGACTTAGAACCCATGACCCGCGCGGTGAAGTTTAAGGGTGACCTTGGCTTCCTGTACAAGGCGAACCTCTGCCTTGGAACAGCTGCGCGCATCTTGCGGCCCATCAAATACATTGAAGTTCATAACCCAGATGACTTGTTATTGGGGGTGCAAAAAATCCCTTGGGAGAAATGGTTCCACCCGGATAAGACGTTTGCCGTGTACGCTTCGGGAAGTCATCCCGCTTTTAGCCACACAGGATATGCGGCTTTAGTCGTAAAGGATGGTATTGTAGATCGTTTTCGTATCAAGACGGGTAAACGCCCGACGGTCGATCGGGAAAACGCCATGGTGCGTATTGAACTTCACTTGAATAAACGTCATTGTACTGTGAGCTTGGACGCTTCTGGCGATTCATTGCATAAGCGCGGGTACCGCCAAGAAATGACCTTAGCGCCTTTGTCAGAGGTTTTGGCCAATGGTTTGATCCGTTTGACGGGCTATCGCGGGGATCGCCCCATGTATGTGCCCATGTGTGGTTCTGGGACGTTTGCCATTGAAGCCGCCATTATAGCGGATCGTTTACCGGCGGGTATCTATCGAAAGTCCTTCGGTTTTATGCATTGGCTTGATTATGACCAAGAATTGCATGCCACTATCGAGGCTTCTGCGTTGAAGCGTATTTCGGAATCATCCATGCCCATCATTGCTTCTGACTTTGACCGCTATGCCGTGGATGTGGCAAAGACCAATGCGACAGCAGCCCTAGTGGATGAACGCATTGCGTTTTCAATCGAGGCATTTGAAGACAGTCGACCTCCTGCAGAGCGCGGCATGATGGTGCTAAATCCACCTTATGGTCGTCGTTTGGAGACGGATGTGGAAGAGACCTATGGAAGAATAGGCGCACACTTACGCGAATACTATACGGGTTGGACCGCTTGGGTTATTGTTCCTAGCGCAGCGGCTAGCAAAGCCCTCCAGATGAAGGCCACCCAGCGCATTGCATTTCAAAATGGCGATTTGGACTGTATGTGGCAGCAGTTCGATATTTACAGTTCATGAAACATATTGCCGTCGTAACCTCAGGGGGAGATTCACCTGGAATGAATGCAGCGGTTCGTGCAGTCGTTAGAACTGCCACGTTGCAAGACATGGAGGTGACCGGTTTTCACCGTGGGTACGAAGGACTTATGGAAGATGATGGCATTCCTTTGACACGCTATGACGTGCGCAACATCATCCACCGTGGGGGAACCTTTTTACAAACCGCCCGGTGTGCTGCCTTCCGAACCCCAGAGGGCCGTGCCATCGCAGCGGAAAACCTTCGAAAAAGAGGAATTGAAGGACTCGTGGTTATTGGGGGGGATGGTTCCTTTACGGGCGCAAAATTGCTCTCTGAGGAACACAATATCAAAGTCATGGGCTGTCCAGGCACTATTGACAATGATCTTTTTGGCACAGATTATACCATCGGGTATCAAACAGCTGTGGACACAGCCGTGGAAGCCGTTGATAAAATTCGCGACACCGCTGCATCACATAATCGCTTGTTTTTTGTAGAAGTGATGGGCCGGGACGCAGGTTTCATTGCCTTACGTACGGGCATTGCCGCAGGTGCTGAAGGGGTACTGATCCCAGAAACACCGACCGATATCCATCGCTTGGTACGTTACCTCAAAACAGATTTTCAAAAGAAGCGACGTAGCGGCATCATCATCGTGGCCGAGGGAGACGATGGTGGCGGCGCCTATGATATAGCCCGGAAAGTGCAAGCTGAGTTTCCTGATTGGGAGACCAAAGTAACGGTGCTGGGTCATATACAGCGTGGGGGCAAACCTAATGCCTTTGACCGCATCTTGGCTAGTCGCCTAGGGCATGCAGCGGTCCTTGCGCTGCAATCGGGTAGAAACCTTGAAATGGTCGGTGTGCAAGGCAGTGAAGTTGTCTATGTTCCGCTAGAGCAAGCGATCAAACACCATGCAACGATTTCACCTTATTTATTGGAGTTAGTCGACGCCCTTTCATAATATTACATGTGGGTTGAGGTTATACTTCCAGTCCCGGTCCATAGCACCTTTACCTATGCGTGGGTTGGCGAGGTGCCTCCCGTGCCGGGGTTAAGGGTACATGTTCCTTTTGGACGGCAGCGTTGCTTGATGGGCGTTGTTCGATCTGTCTACTATGCTTCTCCCCAAATGGAGGTAAAGCCCATTCTTCGTGTGTTGGATCTGTCCCCCAGAATTCAAACACAGCAATTAAGTTTATGGGATTGGATGGCTGAATACTACGCGTGTAGCATAGGAGAAGTCATGCAAGCCGCCTTACCCGCCTTTTTTAAATTAGAAGAAGAAGACGAAGGGCCTTTTACTATTTCAGATGGTGCTTTAACGCATTGGCGCTGGGTGGGTAGACGCAGTGACGAAGGACAAATCTCGGCAGCTTTTGCTGCGCTAAACCGAGCACCGAAACAATCCGAGGCGTTTTTGCAGTACTTCCAAGTGGCGCTTACTTTGCCCGAATCCCAAGATGATCACTTTACCTGGGTGCCGCAAGCAGCCTTGCAAGAAGCCGGGGTGGACAGTGCGCAATTGCGTGCATTACAGCAAAAGGGTATTCTAGAAAGCGCACAGCGTTGGGAAGAGGAAGGCCACTTACCCAATGTGGATGTGGAGTTGGCCGCATTGTCTCCTGCCCAGGAGCAAGCCCTGTCGTCCATTCAAGAAGGGATGGAAGAGGGTAAGCCTATTCTTCTTCGCGGTATGACGGGAAGCGGTAAAACCGAAATTTACGTTCACCTCGCAGCACAGGCTATGGCCTTAGGGCAACATACGTTGCTATTGGTGCCCGAAATTGCGCTTACTGCCCAGCTCTATCGACGCTTAGAGCGAGCTCTCGGAGTGGGGAGACTCGCTGTATATCATAGTCAAGTATCAGAAGGTCAACGCAGAGATGTGTGGGAATCTTTGGTGCGCCCTGATAGTGCACCTCGGTTTATTTTAGCGGCACGCTCGGGTCTGTTTTTGCCACTTGAACGGATGGGATGCATCATTGTGGATGAAGAGCATGAAACCAGTTATAAGCAGCAAGATCCTGCCCCTCGTTATCACGGGAGGGATGTAGCCGTTTGGCTAGCGCACCAGATTGGGGCGGCGCTGATTTTGGGCTCAGCAACCCCGAGTTTGGAGTCCTTTCATAATGCGCAACAGGGAAAATATCATTCCGTCTTGCTTTCAGAACGCTATGGTAGCGCGCAGGCACCGCAGGTGGAAATGTTGTCGTTAGTGAAATATCAAGCACTACAGCAGATGGAAGGGGCATTTTGTCGGCCTGTTGTGGAAGCAATTTCTGCCGCTATGGGGCAAAAAAAGCAAGCCTTGGTTTTTCAAAATCGCCGTGGATACTCGCCCTTTTTGACCTGTATGTCCTGTGGATGGACCGAGCCATGCACAGATTGTGATGTGGCCGTCACCTATCATAAGGCCTCTGCAGCTTTGCGCTGCCACTATTGTGGTCAGTCGCGTCAACCAAGTCCACATTGTCCATCCTGCGGAAAATCTGCATGGCAATGGCGTGGTTTGGGAACAGAACGAGTTGAAGAACAGTTGGAGGAACTTTTTCCTGCGGCGCGTGTCTTGCGCATTGATTCTGATACCACAAGGAAAAAGGCGGCCATGACCCAATTTGTCGACTGGCTTGAGCATGGTGACGTCGATATTGTTGTGGGCACTCAAATGATAGGCAAGGGGCTTGATGTGAGCGGTTTGGATTTGGCCATTGTGCTGAATGCTGATAATGCCTTACAACTGCCAGATTTTCGCGCACATGAGCGCGCTTTTCAACTTTTTACCCAAGTAGCGGGTCGAACTGGACGTCGAGAAACACCGGGCCAAGTGTTTATTCAGACGGCAACGCCTGAACATCCCGTTTTATTGGCGGTTCAGGCGGGCAACTACGTAGAGATGATGGAAACCTTGCTGGCAGACCGCAAGGCACATCATTATCCCCCTTTTGTCCGAATGCTCAGGGTGGAGGTTCGTCATCGACGTGAGTTTGTGTCGCAAGAAGCCGCACGATATTTGGCGGGTCAATTAAACCAGGCGCTAGGGGGTGGGGTATTAGGTCCTGATACGCCTTCTGTGGCGCGTATTAAAAACGTTTATCTGCAGCATATTTGGTTGAAGCTCCCCGCAGATAGAGGTTTGCCTGTGACAAAGAAAAAAGTGCGTCAAACGGTGGATCAACTCAGTTTTCACCCTGACTTTACGTCCGTGAAAGTGGTCTTGGATGTGGATCCTATGTAGGCGCGTTGCACCTATGATAATCGCCTAGGACTGCGCCTCTTTTTTGAAAATCTTCGGAAAAATCAAAAGACTTATTGTATGCACTCCAAAGAGAACCACCCAATCGGCAAAAAGACCCCGTGCAAGCATCGCCCATGAACTGAGGCTCGGCAATGCCAGAGAGCCTAATCCCGTTGTAAAACCTGTCCAACTATGAAATCGTATCCAGTTCTTTTGCATGGAGGCGAATGTAAACTTTAAAAGTGATACATCATTGGTCAGCATAAATTCCTACAAACCGAAGGGCGGGACCCTGTGTGCCTGTCAAAACGCCCTTAGCACCCCGGTACATTCCCTCGGAATTAAAAGTCATGATGGCATGACCTTGGGCATCAATACCAATCAGTCCCCCTTGCCCTTGTTGGGCATTGAGTACATCAAAGAGCACTGTGTGCGCTGCTTGTGCGAGGCTCTCATGCCCAAATTGCATGCGGGCATTCACTTGATAAGCCACGGCCTCGCGGATAAAATATTCTCCATGCCCAGTGCAGGAAATGGCGGCACCTCGGTCATCTGCGTAGGTTCCTGCGCCTAGGACCGGGACATCACCTACACGCCCCCATTGTTTCCCCATCATTCCCCCAGTGGAGGTTCCTGCCGCTAGATGGCCTTGCGCATCTTTTACGACGACGCCCACGGTGCCTTTCTTGTGTTGTTCGATCCAATTTTGGTATTGCTTTCCTCGGCGTTTTGTTAAGAAATACGCATTCTGCACAGGATCCATGCCTTCTTCCCAAGCAAATTGCTCCGCACCCTCACCAATTAAAAAGACATGGGAAGTATGGTCCATGACGGCACGTGCAAGTGCTGCGGGGTGGGCGACATGCTGTAAGCCTGCCACAGCCCCGGCCTTTCGTGTCATTCCGTCCATGACGGAGGCATCCAGTTCTGCTACGCCTTCCGCATTTACCACCGCCCCAATGCCCGCATTAAATAGGCTGTCATCTTCTAGCATGCTGAGAACGCGAACAACTACATCCATGCGGTCTTCACCTCGGGCAAGCGCTGCGTAGCCGCTATCTAATACTCGGGTCAACGAAGCACGCACAAGCGCTTCCATTTCGGGACGCATATTTGCCCGGGTGATGGTCCCTGCGCCTCCGTGAATCACAATGGAGGGCCCTTCAAAATGAAAATCTGGCGCTATGGGTGACTTGATTTGACGGGCGGCAGAGGTGAAAAGGAACACAACGGCGAGGCTGCAAAAAAAAGCGGGGAGAATAAGACGTTTCATAGGTGTAATATACACCTTCAAAAAAAGGATCCATGTTGCCCTGCCGAGTGAATCAAGGCGTCCCACAAAGGATCTTTTGGTGCGGGCGCTTCAAGACGCAATGCTTCTTGGCTCACGGGATGAATCAATTCCATACCACGCGCATGCAGACAGATGCCACCGTCAGGATTTGAGCGTTTTGCTCCGTATTTAAGGTCCCCTTTAATGGGATGGCCGATCGCTTGCAGTTGCACTCTAATTTGGTGATGACGACCGGTTTCCAAATCCACTTCAAGCAATGTATAGCGGTCCCCAATGGCCATAACTCGATAAGAGAGAATGGCTTCTTGTGCCTCTGCTTTTTGAGAAACAAAGCTCTTTTTGGTTTTGCCATCCCTGATTAGGCGGTGCACTAACCTTTGATGGGGTTCGGCCACCGTTCCTTCTACAATGGCCCAATAGGTTTTTTGTAGCTCTCGGCCCGCAAAAAGGGCATTCATACGGGTTAATGCTTTGGATGTTTTGGCCAAAACAACTAAGCCTGAGGTAGGTCGATCAAGTCGATGGGGTAATCCAATAAAGGCTTTGCCTGGCTTTTTGAATCGCTTCGCGACATCTTCTTCGGCCCAATCTTTCAGGCAGCGGTCTCCTGTGATGTCCCCTTGCACCAGCATGCCTGCTGGCTTACTTACGGCCAAAAGGTGATTATCTTCCCAAAGGATCAGGGGCTCTTTCAACTTAATAACTTTCTTGATCATTGGGGAAGTTGCGGGCTTTGACATCCGACACATATTGTTCAATAGCGGTTGGGATCTGCTCCGCTAAATTGAGGTAGCGGCGCAAAAAACGGGGACTGAATTCGGTGTTCATACCCAGCATATCATGCAAAACAAGGACTTGGCCATCTACATCATTCCCTGCCCCAATTCCGATGGTGGGTATCTGTACTGATTCGCTGACTTTTTTTGCTAGAGCCGCAGGAATCTTTTCTAATACAATGGCAAAGCATCCCGCCGCCTCCAAGGCTTTTGCATCGGAAAGCAATTGTGCAGCCTCGGCTTCTTCCTTTGCCCGCACGGCATACGTGCCAAATTTATAAATGCTTTGTGGGGTTAAACCCAAATGCCCCATGACAGGGATGCCGGAGCCTACAATGCGCCCAATGGTGGCGGCTACGGCTAGGCCGCCTTCCAGTTTAACGGCATGCCCGCCAGATTCCTTCATAATGCGAATGGCCGAAGACAAAGCTTCTTTTGCATTGCCTTGATAAGAGCCAAAGGGAAGGTCCACCACCACCAAAGCGCGATCAACACCACGGATTACGCTAGAAGCATGGTAAATCATGTGGTCGAGCGTAATGGGAAGGGTGGTTTCATGTCCCGCCATGACATTGGAAGCAGAGTCACCAACTAAAATGACATCCACGCCTGCTTGATCCACCAAACGGGCCAAACTGAAATCATACGCGGTGAGCATGGCAATTCGCTCACCCCGTTGTTTCATTTCAATCAGGGAGTTTGTGGTGACCTTTTTGTATTCCTTCTTTGCCGTGGACATAATTCCTGGATTTTGCATCAAAAGTACAACGCAGTTCCGTGGTATCTTTGACGGCTATGATAGGGAAACACTTCGCATTTGGGGCCATGGCCCTGTTGACATTGGCCTCTTGTGACAATACGCTCGATGTCACAGCACCCTTTGAAAATGTGCCGATTGTGTATGCCACATTAGATCCCAATTCAGATACGCAATATGTACGCATAGGGCGCGCTTACCTGGGTCAAGACGGACCTAATGGCGGTCTAACACACCCCGATAGTGTATACTATCCAGCCCTAGTAGCACGTATTCAAGCCTTTAGAGAAAATGGACAGTTGGCATGGGAAAAGACCCTAGAGGAGACCTATGATATACCCAAGGATTCAGGTCTGTTTACCACGCAGGGGCACCGCCTTTATCGCTTGCTTGTTCCCGGCTTCACGGCCAATGCAAGCCGTTTGGATTGGACGTATAAACTGGTTCTTCAAAAGGATTCTACGAGTCCTGTGTTTGCCTCATCTATTACGCCTTTGGTAAAATATTTTTCTCTTAAAAAGCCTACCCCCATTGGGATTCAGCGCCTTAATCTCACCTCAACCAAGGGACAAGAAATTGAATGGAATCAAGCCGTTAATGCACGTGGATATCAGGGATATATTGATTTCCTCTACATGGAAATGCCGGAACACCATCAATCGGATTCTACGCGTCACATTGTTCGGTATTATCTGCCCTATCAATTGGGAAGCACCTTAAATGGAGGAGCCACCTCAAAAACGACTTTAACCTACCAGGGATACTACCAATACCTAGCCGAGTCCTTGGACCCAAGGCCAGGCTATATTCGTTTCTTTCGTGGATTCACCTTGCACTTGAATGCCGGAACGGATGATTTAGCGACCTATATTTCTGTGACGCAACCGAGTAATACCATCCTTCAGGATCCACCTTTCTTCACCAATATTATGGGGGGCGCAGGTATTTTCGCTAGTCAAGCATCCCTTGTCCGTCCCAACCTTGGACTGGCAGATCGATCCTTGGACAGCTTAGTTTTTGGCAAATTGACATGTGAATTGCGCTTTGCCAAGGCGAGTTTCTTGGATACGCTGACATGTAACTGACATTTTGTCTCGCTTGGGCGTTTGGTACGCCATTTGACCTTACCCGGTCAAATTCACGAATAACTCAAGCATTCAAAATGGGTAAAATCATAGGCATTGACTTAGGAACCACAAATTCATGTGTTTCTGTCATGGAGGGCAACGAAGCTGTTGTCATCCCCAACGCTGAAGGAAAACGCACCACGCCATCCGTCATTGGCTTTGTCGAAGGCGGTGAGCGCAAAGTGGGTGATCCTGCCAAGCGTCAGGCAATCACCAACCCCAAAAAGACCATTTTCTCGGTCAAGCGCTTCATGGGCGAGTCCTACAGTAACATATCTTCGGAAGTAGGGCGTGTACCTTATGAAGTTGTGAAGGGTGACAACGATACGCCTCGTGTAGCGATTGACGATCGTCAATACACCCCTCAAGAGCTTTCTGCGATGATTCTTCAAAAAATGAAGAAGACCGCCGAAGATTATTTGGGTACGGACGTAACCGAAGCCGTTATTACGGTTCCCGCTTACTTTAACGACGCACAGCGCCAAGCAACCAAAGAGGCGGGTGAAATTGCCGGACTCACAGTTCGCCGCATCATCAACGAACCTACTGCAGCAGCATTGGCCTATGGCATCGACAAGATGAATAGGGACATGAAGTTGGTTGTGTTTGACTGTGGTGGCGGCACCCATGACGTCTCTATCCTTGAATTAGGGGATGGCGTTTTTGAAGTCAAGTCTACCGATGGCGACACCCATTTGGGTGGTGACGATTTTGATGACCGTATCATCAATTGGTTGGCCGATGGATTTGAAAAAGAAGAAGGCATTGACCTCCGCAAGGATGCGATGGCCCTTCAGCGTTTGAAAGAAGCCGCAGAGAAGGCTAAAATTGAGCTTTCGAGCACGACAAGCACCGAAATCAACTTGCCCTACATCACAGCCACCGCAAGCGGTCCTAAGCACATTGTGAAGACGATGAGCCGGGCGGACTTTGAGCGACTCGTGTCGGACCTTATTGAGCGCACGATTGCCCCTTGTAAGTCTGCATTAAAAAATGCAGGTCTTTCTATTGGGGATATCGATGATGTTATTTTGGTCGGAGGTTCAACCCGTATCCCGGCTATTCAGGATGCGGTCAAGAAATTCTTTGGTAAGGAGCCGAACAAAGGTGTAAACCCAGATGAGGTGGTCGCCATTGGTGCAGCCATTCAGGGCGGAGTCTTGTCCGGTGATGTCAAGGATGTTTTGCTTCTGGATGTCACACCTTTGTCATTGGGTATTGAAACCATGGGCAGCGTGATGACGAAACTCATTGAGTCCAATACGACCATCCCGACCAAGAAATCAGAAGTCTTTTCTACGGCAAGTGACAACCAGCCAAGTGTGGAAATCCACATTTTGCAAGGTGAACGCTCCATGGCCAAAGACAACAAGACGATTGGGCGCTTTCACTTGGACGGCATTCCACCTTCATCACGCGGGGTTCCTCAAATTGAGGTCACTTTTGATATTGACGCAAATGGCATCCTGAATGTGAGCGCCAAAGACAAGGCAACAGGAAAGGAACAAAAGATCCGTATCGAAGCTTCTTCTGGTCTCAGTCAAGAAGAAATCGAGAAGATGAAAAAGGAGGCTGAAGCCAATGCCGACTCGGACAAGGCTTCAAAAGAGCGCGTCGATAAGCTGAATGCGGCGGACCAAATGATTTTCCAAACGGAAAAACAGTTGAGCGAGTTTGGCGACAAGCTTGGTGAAAAGAAGGAGTCAATTGAAGCGTCTTTAGAGAATTTGAAGAAGGCACATGCCTCCCAAGAGATCAGCGCGATTGATGCCGCTATGGAGCAAATCAATGAAGCATGGAAAAATGCTTCCGAAGAGATGTACAATGCGCAGCAAGAAGCGGGCGGCGACGCTGGCGACGCTGGCTCTGCCAATGCAGATGCGGCAGATGACGTCACGGACGTGGAATTTGAAGAAGTGAAGTAAGCGCGCAGCGCAGACTTCCTAAAAGCAGAAGCGCGACCCCGAT
>LICG01000007.1 GCA_001438205.1 Cryomorphaceae bacterium BACL7 MAG-120322-bin74 | reverse complement strand
ACTTAAAAATTCTCATAATCACATAAATGCCAACATTTTAAAGAAGCCGGGATTCGAAAATCCCGGCTCTTTTTGATTTATCGCTGAACGGCGACACGCAAGGTGCGTGTTCCTTATAGTTAGACTTAACTAACAATAACAACCCACATGGATTTAAATGTTAAGCGTAAAGTCAGTAAGAGAAAGGATTAGCGAGGAAGAAATCCTCCCTTTGATCGAGGACGATCTGGCTCCGGGGAAGCTAGCGGGAGACACTCTCGCAAAGTTTTTTGACATTCTTTTGGTAAACGCTGATACCAAGACGTCCCTTCTGACTTCCACGCTATTTGCTCGTCCGTGGCCTCTTTGACCACCTTTGCGGGGTTGCCAACCACGATGGAGCGCTCGGGCACGATCATGCCCTGCGGGACAAAAGCGAGCGCCCCCACAATCGAATTGGGCCCAATGACGGAATCGTCCATGAGGACGGCGTTCATGCCAATGAGGCAATTTTCTCCAACATGAGCCCCGTGAATGATTGCACCGTGCCCTATGTGCGCACTAGATTCTAGAATAACATCTTTTCCGGGAAAAACATGAACAATACAGTTTTCTTGAATGTTGGCGCCATTGCCCACCGTGATCCGGCCCCAATCCCCACGCAAAACAGCGCCAGGACCTATATACACATCTTCCCCAATCCACACATCGCCCGTGACATTGGCTTGCGGGTGAACGAAGGCACTTGGGTGGACGATGGGTCTTAGCCCGTTGAATTCAAAAAACATCTAAGCGCGTTCTAATATGAGGGCATAACCTTGACCCACTCCGATGCACATCGTTACGAGGGCATAGCGGCCATTCTGGCGGTGCAATTGTCTAGATGCACTTAACGCAATACGCGCGCCGGTCATACCTAAAGGGTGACCCAAGGCAATGGCGCCACCATTTGGGTTGATTCGGGCATCACGATCATCAAGTCCCATGGCGCGGGTACAAGCCAAAGCTTGCGCAGCAAAGGCTTCATTTAACTCGATTACATCCATATCTGCAAGGGTGAGCCCCGCCTTTTTCAGGGCTATTTCTGTGGCGGGCACAGGGCCAATGCCCATGGTCCTAGGCTCAACGCCTGCGACACCTCCCGCAACAATACGTGCTATAGGGGTTAGTCCATGGGATTTCACCCCTTGACCTGTCGCCATGAGAAGGGCAGCAGCCCCATCATTTAAGCCACTTGCATTACCTGCAGTCACGCTCCCGTCTTTTCTAAATGCAGGCCGCAGGGCAGAAAGCCCTCCTAGGCTACTGGATGGCTTTGGAAACTCATCGTATGAAACCACTAGCGCATCTCCCTTCCGCTGTGGAATCCGTACCGCAGCAATTTCTTCTGACAAGCGCCCAGCCGATTGAGCTGCCGCGGTCTTTTGCTGGCTCCACAAGGCAAAGGCATCCTGGTCTTCGCGGGAAATGCCGTATTGATCCACCAAGTTTTCGGCAGTTTCACCCATCGCATCCACGCCATATTGTGATGCCATCTGCGGATTCACAAAGCGCCATCCAAAAGATGAATCATAGAGTTTGCTATCCGTACCAAAAGGCTTCGAGGACTTACTCATCACATAGGGTGCGCGTGTCATATGCTCTACTCCGCCTGCAATGAAAACATCCCCGTCTCCATTCGCCATGGCGCGCGCCACATGCTGCACAGCACTTAAGCCAGACGCACAAAGTCGGTTAATCGTTTCTGCCGGAACAGAGGAGGGAAGACCCGCCAACAAGCTTGCCATGCGCGCAACATTGCGGTTATCTTCTCCCGCTTGGTTGGCGCAGCCAAGGAGAACATCCGCAATACTTGAAGGATCAAGTGATGGATGCCGCAACAAGAGTGATCGAATCGCATGAGCGGCCAAGTCGTCTGCACGTACTTCTCTAAGGGCGCCGCCAAATGCGCCGATGGGGCTTCTTACCCCGTCAATGATATAGGCACTTAGGTCCATGAGGTATCTTTTTTGAAGACGGTGCCATGAAATAGGGCCACGGTCTGTTGATCATGTGTCACACTTACCGAATAGCGGGCAAGACGCGTACCATTTTGTAGTTCTATCGCCGTGGCAATGAGTACGTCTCCTGGCTGGATGGGGGCAACATGCGAAATGGAGGTTTCAATACTTAGTGCATGCTTTCCGTGGCTATTGCTTGCAAAAGCCAGAGCACTGTCCGCAAAGCTGAAGGATATTCCACCATGTGCGACGCCAAAGCCATTGACCATATCGGGACGCACGGTCATACGCAAAACACATCCTCCCGGGGCGACCTCGAGTACCTCAATACCTAACCATTGGCTAAAAGCATCATGGGCCATCATCTGGTCGACAATATGGGTGGGGCTGGGGCTGCTCATGTGGGGAAGTTACGAAGCTCTAGGAGCTTCGGGGATATCAAGCGCTTCTTCAAAGCAACCGATTAAAATGTCAATGACAATCATCAAGTTGTGTTGCTGAAGGTATTCATCGGGCAAACCTCTTCGGAGTTCTTGATGTAAAAAATTACGCACTTCTGTAAAAACGAAAGGGCTTCTGGACAACGAGACGACCGCTTCAGGATCGAGGGCCTCTATGGATTCTAATTGCTCAAAGGCCTCGACAACCCCCGTTGTGACATCTTCAATAATCAAGTTGTCGACCGGTTTAACAGCAATGGCCGCAAGGCGAAAGCCCTCGCGCAACAGAAGCGCTGAGCGCACAAGTTGCTCATGTTCATCGTCTTCAAACTCCTCAGAAAGATTGAGCAAAAACCCAAATAAAGCGGGCTGCTCATCCATGAAGGCAGATAAATTTTGTCCATACTCTTCGTTTGTCCAAGTTCGGACGCGGTGTACGGCATGTTCAAATGTAGGGGCAGCAGCCATAAAAGGGGATTATTGTAGGGGAGACGATTGCGCCCACTCCCTTAAACGAGGGCAGGGTCGATAACGAGGGTCTCCCGTTAATTGTTGAAGGGATTCAAGTATGGAAAGGAGCCTACCAAATCCAATAGCAGCACCCCATGAAACCAATCCCTGTGGGTAGTTTACGCCTGTTGTCATGGCGGTCTCTATATCCTCCATCGAGGCAATGTTCTTATAATGTGCATCGGCAGCTTCATTGACTAAAAGCGCAAGAATGCGCTCCAGGATCACCTGACCCAGGGCCGGATCTTCTTTTGGCGCGGGGCTTGATGCTTTGGAAGGGTAATCATAGAATCCACGCCCCGTTTTTCTTCCTAGCCACCCCGCCTCAACCAATCGCTTTTGCAGCAGGTTTGGGCGAAAACGAGGGTCATAGTAAAACTGCTTCCAAACGGTTTCGGTTACGGTATAGTTAATATCATGTCCGATTAAGTCCATCAAGGCAAAGGGCCCCATTCGGAAGCCCCCAATGTGGGTCATGGCCCAATCAATGGTGGCAACGTCAGCCAACCCCTCTTCTACCATGTTCATAGCCTCGGCATAATAGGGGCGCGCAACACGGTTGACGATAAAGCCTGGGGTGTCTTTGACGACCACTCCTACTTTCCCCCACGCCTTGACCGCCGCAATACAGCGGGCCACTACCGCTGGATCCGTAGCCAAGCTGGGCACGATTTCTACCAGGGGCATCAAGGGGGCAGGGTTGAAAAAATGTAGGCCAATCATCCGATCTGGACGCTTTACACCTGACGTGAGGGAAGCGATACTTAAGGAAGAGGTGTTGGTTGCAAGAACGCAATGGTCGGCAACCACATCATCTAGGCTGGTAAAAACGGAGCGCTTGGCTTCGATGTTTTCGTAGATGGCCTCAATGACGATGTCCGAGTCTGCGGCCTCGCGCAATGAAAGAATAGGCTGAATGCGGGCGAGCAAGGCACCGACCTCTTCTTGCGTCATGCGCCCCTTTTCTACCAAGCGCCCAAGGGTACTATGTAGCTTTCCTAAAGCGCGCTTGAGCGCTTCCTCTTTGGTGTCATAGAGGCAAACATGAAGACCAGCCTGTGCCAGAACCTGGGCAATTCCGATGCCCATAGCGCCAGCGCCTACTACGGTCGCGCGTTCAAAAGGGAGGGGGGTAGTCGGCATAGAAGGGCTGTATTAAAGAGGGAGCAAAGGTCAGACTTATGGAACCAAATGTCTAGCGTCCTAAAAACTGGGGAGATCGTTTTTCTAAGAACGCGGTCACGCCCTCCTGAAAGTCATGCGATTGACTAGCCTCAATCTGTAGCCTCCATTCTGTTTCGAGATGGGCCTCTAAGCCCGCAAAAGTGGAAGCGTTGAGCGCTTGTTTGGTTAAGGCAAGTGCTTTTGTGGGCGCATCAGCCAATCGCTGGGCGAGGCGCAATGCATCATGTAAGAAAGTTTCTGCTGGGTACACTTCGTAAATCATGCCTGCTGATTTTGCCTCCTGGGCAGAGATGGAATCCCCTAACATCATCCATGCTGCCGCACGGCCAGGCCCCACTAGCCTTGGCAGCGTAAGCGTTCCCCCGGTGTCTGGGATAAGCCCAATCTTTGAAAAAGCCTGAATAAAACGCGCACCCTCTGCCGCGACGACAATGTCACCCAAGAGGGCAAGATTAGCCCCAGCCCCAGCGGCAACGCCATTTACTGCCACCACAATGGGCTTCATTACACTGCGCATACCTAGAGCTAATGGATTATAATGTTCTTTTAGAATCCTGTCTAAGCCGGGGCCATTTGGATCTATCGCTTCGCTGAGATCTTGACCGCTAGAAAAAGCCTTGCCCTCGCCGGTTAATAGGATGACGCGCACCTCCGGATTTTTATCCGCCGCCAATAAGGCATTTTGCAAAGCAAGGGCCATTTCACGATTAAATGCATTGAAGCGCTCGGGGCGGAAAAGAGTCAAAATTTCTACGCCCTTGGCGTGTTGGACTTGTAGCGTCTTCATTTGGTCGAATTATAAATTTCTCAGCAAGGCAGGAATTGATCTAATATACTCTGGGGAAATTCGGTAAAGACGTTCACGCTTGTCTTCTGGGTTTGCTACGCGCTGAATAAGCCCCACCAAGCCAAGCTGTTTTTCGGCGGCGGAGTTTATATGGGTCAAAGATGTACTACGGATTTTTCTTTGGTTTTCCCATGTTTTTTTAGATAAATCCAGTAATAAATCAATGTCGCCAATGGTGGCGAACCGATCCGCTGGAAGCAAAAGCAAATGGCGCAGGACACCTTGTTCATGCCCAGACAATGAGGCAACAAAAGAGTCCTCTAGCTTAGGTTGCCGAAGGGTATAGCGGACAACAAATACGATTAAGAACAATACGCAAAGAAATACAACGAGGGATGTCCATTTATTTATGAGTAAAAAATTTATGGCAGACGAACGATAAACGGGCATGTTCAAGGGCTCACAATTGGACAATATATCTTCCTTGCGAATGCGCAGAATCCGCATGCTTGGGTTGGATACTGTGCTGGAAGAATACACAAGAATCACCTGGTCTGCTTGAATAAACACACCTTCATACCCATCAAAGGATTTCGTCCCAGTTAAAAGATCGTTCCAACGATAGAGTCGGTTATTCACGACATCTGCAACATATAATTGATGGTCCATTTGAAAAAAGGCGTATTCATCAATATGACCAATTCTTTGAAATTCGTGCCCCCTTTCTCCTTCTTCAAGGCTAAACACCCCCAGCCTAGCCCAGGAGCGACGCGCTATATCAACTTTATACACAGGATAATCAAAAAAGCTTCTCTCCGCTTCAAGTCCAGGGGATCCAACGAGGATAAAAACACCTTCACCCGCCAAGCCTGATAATAAATGGGTATAATCTTTAGGTGCGCTGTATACCGGGGACAGGAGCTCCCATTCTTTCAGGTCTCCGTCATAGAAAACACATAGAGCATGGCGTTGCCAGAACCCAGTTCCTCCAAATGCGAAAAGTTTCCCGCCGCTCTGTGCGCAAAAGGATTCGTAATTATAGCCCGAAAAGTATGTTTGATCAATACGCGATGGTCGGCCAACGGAATCAAGGGAATATACGAGGCCTGAACCGACAAAGTTTAATAAGTTGCGCCCGTCCTCAGAGGTAAGCGCGGGCCTGCTGTAACGGTAAAGACTTTCAGAATTAGCGAGGATAGGAAAGCTATCGAGTGTGACCCATTGTGAAGCGATTAGTTCAGCGCGTATGCCCGTTAAAAAGTCTAATTTATAGAGGTGATGTTGCTTGTTAAAAAAAGCAAGGCCGTCCCTGCTGCTATACCAAGATGAGTTGGTAGCATAGGTGGCGAACGGCAGAAGCAGTAACGCAATAAGCTTAAAAACAGGTCGAATAGGCACGGGACAAATGTATGTGAAAACATGTTACACATGTTGAGTTTCACAATTTCTCACAAATTATTGCTTCATGTGAAGTGTTTTGACAATATTTGCTCTGCCGAAAGGCCTTACACTAAGCCAAACCAATCAATAAAGAAGACCGCCCGAATGGGAGGTCTTTTTTTTTAACGCCTCAAAGGCACTTGAAATAATCAAAGGGCTCCTGGCAGTCCAGACACTGATAAAGGGCCTTGCAGGCTGTTGAGCCAAAGTGTGAAATCAATTTAGTGGATGCACTTTTGCAACGCGGACACCGAACGGAAGGGACGGGCGCCCACAAGGAACGCTTGTCATGTGCCCGGCCGACAGGTGGCGCTATTCCATAGGCTTCAAGCTTATTTCTTCCCTCAGCGCTAATCCAGTCGGTCGTCCAAGGTGGGTCAAGGACCGTAACAATGTTCACATCGCCAAAAGAAAGAAGGGCCTCACGCACTTGACTTGAAATCACATCCATAGCGGGACATCCAGTATACGTTGGCGAGATGTCTACTTCGATGCGGTTAGATTCATGTCGGATAGCACGAATAACACCAAGATCTAAAACAGAGAGTACGGGCACCTCCGGGTCCATCACGGAAGCTAGGGCGTCCCACAGCTCCTGTGTCTTTACCATTTGGCATCTGGATAGGTGCGCGCGAGGGATTGCATTTCAGCAAGGACATACCCGTGGTGCTCGGAGTGAATGCCAGATTTGCCCCCTTTTTTTGGAAAGGAAAGGGTAAATGGGTCTAATGTGGCTAACGAAAAGATGCTGTTCACCTTGTTTATCCATGTTTCCTGAAGTGAGGCTACATCCGGCGCAATTCCTGCATTATAGGCAGCTTGGTCAACGGCACTAGGGACAAAAAATTCGAGGGCAAAAGGGGCCAAGTGCGTTAAGCTTGCTTGAATTTTATCATGACTCTCCTTGGTTCCATCTCCAAGACGTACAATCCACTCTGCGCTGAATTGCGCATGATAAGAGGTTTCTTTTAAGGCCTTAGCGGCAATATGACGCAGGCGCTCATCCGCGCTTTGACTCAGCGCTTCGAGTTGAAAAAAATGAAATGTATCAAAGTAAAATTGACGTGCGAGCGTATCCCCCCAATGTCCGTTAGGCTGTTCGGTGAGTAAGTGATTCATGAAAGATCGGCTCTCTCGGAAGTACGCCAAATCATCTTCGGTGCAGTCGGGGCCAAATTCCAATGCAGCATATTGATAATACTGACGCGCAAGCCCAATAAGGTCAAGGGAAATATTGGTTAAGGCAATATCCTGCTCAAGAATGGGTCCGTGCCCACACCAGGCGGCCAAGCGCTGCCCCAAAATCAGCGCATCATCTCCTAGGTGCAGCAAATAGGCTGTCTTTGGATCACATGTGTCCCACTTCATCCGGAATATCATAAAAGGTGGGGTGGCGATAGACTTTGTCATCAGATGGGGCAAAGAGGGGGTCCTTTTCGTCGGGCGACGTAGACACAATAGCCGAAGAAGGGACAACCCAAATGGAAACGCCTTCACTGCGGCGTGTGTAGACATCACGGGCATTCTTTAAAGCCATTTCTGCATCTGGTGCGTGTAAGCTGCCGGAATGTTTGTGGGCTAGACCATTCTTACTTCGAACAAAAACCTCCCAAAGAGGCCAGTGGTCAGGGGGCGTGCTCATGCGGCAGAGGTTTGTGTGGTGGATGTATGCGCTGTGTTGCGCTTCGCTTGTTTTGCAGCATAGGCCGTTGCCGCTTCGCGAACCCAAGCACCATCATCATGTGCTTTCTGGCGAGCGATGAGTCGTTCGGCATTGCAGGGCCCATTGCCCGCAACGACCTCAAAAAATTCGGTCCAATCAATTTCACCAAAGTCGTAATGACAGGTGGTCGCATTCCATTTTAAATCAGGATCGGGCAGCGTTAACCCTAAGAACTCAGCTTGTGGAACGGTTTTGTCAATATATTCTTGACGCAATTCATCGTTGCTCTTTCGTTTGATGCGCCATTTCATGCTCTGTGCGCTGTTGGGGCTGTTGTCGTCCGAAGGGCCAAACATCATGATAGAAGGCCACCACCAACGGTTTAAGGCATCTTGTGCCATTTCTTTCTGTTCTGGGGTGCCTTTTGCTAAGGTCATCATGATTTCAAACCCTTGACGCTGATGAAAGCTTTCTTCTTTACAGATGCGCACCATAGCCCGACTATACGGGCCATAGGAGGTTCTGCATAGCATGACTTGATTGGCAATGGCGGCGCCATCAACCAACCAGCCCACCGCGCCCATGTCGGCCCAGGTGAGGGTTGGGTAATTGAAAATGGAGGAGTATTTTGCCTTGCCACAGAGCAAGTCACTGATCATCTGCTCGCGCGAGGTTCCTAGCGTTTCTGCCGCCGAATAGAGGTACAGACCATGGCCTGCCTCATCTTGAACTTTGGCCAAAAGAATCAATTTAGCACGCAAGCTAGGTGCGCGCGTAATCCAATTAGCTTCAGGCAACATACCTACCACTTCAGAGTGGGCATGCTGTGAAATCTGGCGCACCAAGGTTTTCCGGTAGCCGTCAGGCATCCAGTGTTTGGGTTCTACTTTGTTTTCAGCGGCAACAAAGGCTTGAAAACGGTCTTCGATGGAATGCGTTTCTCCCATGGTTTGTGAGAATTTAAAGCCAATTTACGGCCGCATGAACTATGGTTGGTTGATAAACGTTCTTCTACACGCCTTCGAGGCCTACTTTTGTTCATTCATTCTACGCTTATACGCCTTGCTATGTTGGGATTTTTCAAAAAAGCTACCACCGCATCACTTCCTGCCCTTCTTACGTCTAAGGCCGCGCAGAAAGGGGTGAAGCTTACATTTTACCAGGCAAAAGTGCTGGACGTGCGCCGGGAAACAGCCGAATCCGTCAGCGTGTCTTTTGACATTCCAGACCAAAAGGTTTTTTCCTTCGTTCCGGGGCAATACCTTACAATCAAGGCCAATATCCATGGCGAAGAGGTGCGTCGTTCCTATTCATTGTGCAGCAGTCCCCTTTCGGGCGAGTTGCGCGTCGCCATTAAGCAGGTCGAGGGCGGAGTCTTTTCCACATGGGCGAATACCCAGCTTGCAGCAGGACAAACCTTAGAGATTATGCCCCCCATGGGCCAATTTTTATTAGAAGTTGAACCAAACGAGAAGCAAACTTTTGTGGGCTTTGCCGCGGGATCAGGCATTACGCCTGTTATGTCCATTTTGAAGACCCTTTTGGAGCGTGCACCAGAGGCAAAGTTTATCCTCTTTTATGGTAACCGAAAATCCAACTCCATTCTATTTAAATCCGAATTAGAGGACTTAAAGGACACCTATATGGGACGCATAGAAGTGCACCATGTGTTGAGCCGCGAGGACCAGGGCAGTGATGCTTTATTTGGCCGAATAGACCAAGCACGCGCAAGAGCGCTGATTGATATGATTCCCGGTACCAAAGAGGCAGCAGGCCATTTTTTATGTGGCCCCGAGGAGATGATTCACGCCGTTACGGCGGCCTTAGAGGCTTCGGGTGTCGATAAAAAGGCGATTCACTTTGAACTTTTTACCGCAGCCACTCCGGCAGCCGCCCCCACACAATCAAAGGATGCTGAGAAAGGGCAGGCCTATGTTACCGTTGTTCTTGACGGGGAAGAAACCCACTTTCATCAAGGGGCCAAAGAATTTGTATTGGACGCAGCGCTTGACGCTGGGGCGGATGTTCCTTATGCCTGCAAGGGAGCCGTTTGCTGCACCTGCCGGGCAAAAGTGCTGGAGGGAGAGGTCGAAATGGCCATGAACTATTCTTTGACGGACGAAGAACTGGAAGAAGGCTATGTGTTGACGTGTCAATCAATGCCACGTTCTGAGCGGGTTCGCATCAGTTATGATGAATAAGCCCCATTAGGGGCGCAGCCGCATCCAACGATGTGGAATTCCGTCCTCTAAGAATTCTTCACGCTCCGTCACAAATCCCAACCGGCTATAGAAATCAAGTAAATAACATTGCGCCATGATGACAATGTCTTCTCCGGGCCAATGGTTGCGCGTTTTTTCAATTGCAACCCGCATCAACTCCTTCCCTAGTCCGGTGCGCCGGACACTTGGTGCGGTGACCACACGGCCAATGCCCGCCTCGGGATAGGATAGCCCAGGAGGCAGTAAGCGCGCATACGCAAGGAGGTCCCCTTGGGCTGAGGCATACCATAAATGAAGGCTTTCAGCATCTTTCCCATCATGGTCCTGATAAGGGCAGTCTTGCTCCACGACAAAGACTTCAGAGCGCAAAGCGAGAATCGCATAAAGCGCGTGTAGGCTTAATTCAGAAAAGGGGGCAAGACGTGGTTCTATCATACGGGGTACCAATGTCGTATTTTTACGCCACTCTTCAAGAACCCAAACGCTATGTCCTCTACTAACCATTCAAAGCCATTGCGGTCTGTTCGTTTTGCGGACCTGGGCGTGATGGACTACCAAGAAGCATGGGACATACAGGAGGCTGTTTTTTCGGGCATATTGGCCCGTAAGTCATCTAACCGAAACCAACCCGAGGAAGCACAGACACCTACCGAAGACCATTTGTTGTTTGTGGAGCATAATCATGTTTATACCTTGGGCAAAAGTGGTGATATGGCCAATTTGCTCGCTAACGAGACAGAGCTTAAAGCCCTCGGGATTGCCTTTTATAAGATCAACCGCGGGGGAGACATTACCTACCACGGTCCGGGCCAGTTGGTTGGCTATCCTATTTTGGACTTGGATCACCATTTTACGGACATTCATCGGTATCTGCGAACGCTTGAGGATGTCATCATTGACACGTTGGCGGAATACGGATTGAAAGGAGACCGAAGCCCAGGAGAAACGGGGGTTTGGCTGGATGTTGGGACGCCTTTTGCCCGAAAGATTTGCGCCATGGGTGTTCGGGCGAGCCGATGGGTAACCATGCATGGGTGGGCGTTCAATGTAAATACGGACCTTACGTATTTTCAGCATATTGTCCCGTGTGGCATCACCGACAAAGCCGTCACAAGTCTGCATTTAGAGCTGGAAAGGCCCGTTGATGAGGTAGAGGTTAAGGCCAAAGTATTGGGCCATTTTGCACGCCATTTTCAGGTAGAAATAGGGCAGGTATCCGCCACAACGCTTCTGCCCAAGGCCGAATAGCGAAGGCTACCATTTATTCAATCAAAGCAGTACCTTTTGACGATGAAACGCGTGGTCCAAACCTTGATCGCTGTGGCGATTGTTCTCCTTCTTATCCAAGCCTCTTGGTTCAGTTATTTGTTCAAAGGGGTCTATGCTACCTATCTGCAAGGACATGTGACCAGCAATATTTTTGATGGCACTGCCTTTGAAGCGGGGAATGTCTTGGCACCCAATCCGCAACCCTGGCCAACAAAGTTGGACATGGCCTACGCCCCTAGCGATGCCCTTCAGACCATGTTCAGTGATATTGAAACAGGCGCTTTTTTAGTGTTTACGCGCGACACATTGCGCTATGAAGATTATGACAACAAAGTGAGTCCTGATGCAAGGACGAATAGCTTTTCTATGGCAAAGTCCATCGTGACGATGTTAGTGCAAGTAGCTATTCAAGAAGGGAAAATCCCCAGCTGGGACGCGAAAGCCACCGACTACCTTCCTGAACTGCATGGTGCGGGAGCTTCTGTACTCACCTTGGGCAACTTGAGCGCCATGACGGCAGACATGGACTGGCAAGAGGATTATTACAATCCCTTTGGCATTACTGCAAAGGCCTATTATGGAAAGGATCTTCGCGCCACGGTCACAGGGTGTGCCATCGGTGAAAATGTCGGCCAGCAGTATGAATACCAATCGGGCGCCACGGCGTTGTTGGGCTTTTGCCTGGAGGAAGCCACAGGAATGAAGGTATATGAATATGCCTCCGCTAAGCTTTGGGCTCCCATGGGGGCCACGTCGGATGCATTTTGGCACCTTGATGATAGCGGAAATGCGCTTACCTATTGCTGTTTTAATGCGACCGCGCGCGATTATGGAAGACTGGGCAAGCTTCTTCTTCAACATGGACGATGGAACGGCGAAGTCTTGGTCGATAGTACCTTTTTATATACCGCGAGCACCCCAGGGTTAGAGGCATTTTATGGATATAGTTTTTGGGTGGGCTCCGTGCCCGCGCCAGAAGGAGAATTATGGGAATCAGAGGTTCCCTTTGTTGCGCTTCGTGGGCATCTAGGGCAGTGGATTGTCGCAATACCCGAGCGCAATATGGTCCTTGTCAGAATTGGCCATCAAGAGGGGGGAGGGGACCGAGAAAATGGACTGCCCTCTTCCTTTATGCAGACGGTAACGGAATACGTTCAACGAGATTTTACGTCTCCCGTGCAGAAACCCAAGGACGCTTTGGGGTCACCCCAAGAGGTAATCGAACCACGTGAGGCCCACGCTATGGGTGAGTCGGATGCCTTACCCGTTGAGGCGGGCCGATAGTCCATTCATGCGCGTTGACAACCTTGTAATTTCTTCCCCCAACGCGCTGTTGGTACAGGGTATTTCTGTCCCTTTGGCCGCGGGGACCTGCACTGCATTGGTTGGGGAGTCTGGGTCTGGAAAGTCTCTTACAGCCTTAGCCTTGATGGACTTACTACCCCCCAACTTGGAGGCAGAAGGAGAGGGGCTGGACTCGGTTAGGACGCTGCGCCGCGCCATGGTGTTTCAAGAGCCTATGACTGCGCTAAATCCCACCATGCGCGTAGGGGCGCAAATTGTGGAAGCGGCCATCGCAAGGGGAGCAGAACCAACCGAGGCAAAGGCCAAGGCAATTCGGTGGATGGAGCGGGTGCAGATTCCTGAGCCACAGGCGTCCTTCCGAAAATACCCACACCAGCTTAGTGGCGGCCAACGCCAGCGCATCATGATCGCGATGGCCATGGTACAAGACCCAGTCCTGCTCATCGCGGATGAGCCCACCACGGCACTCGACCATGCGGTAGCGCACGATATTCTCACATTACTACGCCAGCTGCAACAAGAAACGGGGATGACGATGTTGTTTATTTCCCATGACTTTGATGCCGTGGCCGCGGTGGCAGACCATATTTTGGTTATGCGCAATGGAATCGTGGTAGAAGCAGAATCTGCAAACGATGTACTGGAATCGCCCAAACACCCTTACACACAAGGGCTCTTGGCATCAAGACCGCCCGTGGGCAGAAAGCCCTTGCGCCTACCGACAGTGCAAGACTTTTTGGAGGGCACCCCACCGAGCAGCGCAGAGCGCCCTGTCTTTGCCGGAAAAACCCCTTTATTGGAAGTAAAACAGCTAGCAAAGCAATACAAGGGCATCACCGTCTTTGCAGATCTTGATTTGATTGTGCATGAAGGGGAAACCCTTGGCTTGATTGGCGCAAGCGGAAGTGGAAAATCGACCATAGCCAAATGCCTTGTCAATTTGGTTCAGCCTGACGGGGGAGAAATTTTTTACCGCGGAAAGCGCATTGATGGATTGAGCCGGGCGGGTCGTCAAGCCATGGCGCGCGAAATTCAGTACATCTTTCAAGACCCCTTTTCAAGCTTGTCCCCAAGGATGACGGTTGGGGAGGCGATACGAGAACCCATGAGGGTGCATGGACTACAGGGAAGCCCAGAGGAACAAAAAGAAAAAGTGCTCGAGTTATTACAAGCGGTAGGGATGCCACAAGAGGCCTATGACAAATATCCTCATGCATTTAGCGGGGGGCAGCGGCAACGTATAGGGATAGCGCGCACGCTTGCAGTACAGCCACACTTGGTGATTTGCGATGAGTCGGTGGCTGCCTTAGACGTGAGCGTCCAGGCCCAGGTGCTGAATCTGTTGAATGACCTAAAAGATGCGTTTGAATTCAGCTACCTCTTTATATCGCATGATGCGCGGGTTGTTCAGTATATGAGCGACCGGACGATGGAACTCACCGTTCAACCAAAGACGTCACATCCGTAATGGAACACCCCTGAAGGCCGTAGGCGCCAAAAAGGGGCACTAGAGCTTCATTTCGGGGATATCCCCCTCCACAACTAAACGACCAGCGGTCTTGGCTACAATGTCTTCTACAGAAACACCGGGCGCGCGTTCCAATAATACAAAGCCACGTAGGGGATCAATAGCCAAAACAGCTAGATCCGTGACCACTTTCTTGACGCACCCTACACCGGTAAGCGGAAGAGAACAAGCCGGTAAAAGTTTAGATTCGCCTGCGCGGTTGGTGTGCTGCATCGCGACAATGATATTTTCTGCGCTCGCCACTAAATCCATCGCGCCCCCCATGCCTTTGACCATCTTTCCAGGGATTTTCCAGTTTGCGATGTCACCAGTTTCAGAAACCTCCATGGCGCCGAGCACAGTGAGTTGAACTTTCTGTGCTCGGATCATTCCAAAGGACGTGGCGCTGTCAAAAAAGCTGGCGCCAGGCAGTGCCGTGATGGTTTGCTTACCGGCGTTGATTAGATCTGCATTTTCTTCCCCCTCCCACGGGAATGGACCCATGCCAAGAATGCCATTTTCAGATTGGAACTCAATGTCAATGCCTTCGGGGATATAGTTGGCGACCAAGGTGGGAATGCCAATACCCAGATTTACATACCAGCGATCTTGTAATTCTTGTGCAATACGTTGTGCGATGCCGTTTTTGTCTAATGCCATGGGGAAGGAATTAAGCGCGCGGTCGGACCGTACGTTGTTCAATGCGTTTCTCAAAATGGGCGCCCTCGAAGATGCGGTGGACAAAAATGCCCGGGACATGAATGGCGTTGGGGTCTAATTGACCCGCAGGGACCAGCTCTTCTACTTCCGCGACGGTGATTTTGCCCGCCATCGCCATCATGGGGTTAAAGTTGCGGGCCGTTCCTTTAAATATGAGGTTGCCTGCCTCGTCCCCTTTCCAGGCCTTTACAAAGGCAAAGTCTGCATCAAAAGCGTGCTCAAGAATATGGGGTTTTCCATTAAAATGGCGCACCTCCTTGCCTTCTGCTACCTCTGTTCCAAAACCAGCCGGAGTGAAAAAAGCGGGAATGCCGGCGCCAGCGGCGCGACACCGCTCGGCTAATGTACCCTGAGGGATCAACTCCACCTCTAACTCACCGGAAAGCATTTGACGTTCAAACTCGTCGTTTTCGCCGACATAGGAGCTGATCATTTTTTTTACCTGGCGCGTCTCCAAGAGCAACCCCAGACCAAAACCATCCACGCCCGCATTGTTCGAGATACAGGTTAATCCTTTTACCCCTTTGGCGCGCACGGCGGCAATGGCATTTTCGGGAATGCCACAAAGGCCAAAACCGCCAAACATCATGGTCATATCATCGGCGATTCCTTCCACAGCGGCTTCCGCATTGGGGACTACTTTTTGAATCATGCTTAGTTGTATTCAGAGCGTTCTTCACGCATTTCTGCACTTTCGGATAAGAAGGTATTGCAATCTAATGGAATGGTAATGGGTCCATTGGGTCGGTCAAAAGCATCACGCCGAATACCGAGCTCTGGCTGGCTATAGACAGACTTCATGTACAAAGCCCAGATGGGCAATGCGGTGGTAGCCCCCTGTCCATAGGTTGTTGAACCAAAATGTGCAGAGCGATCTTGACAACCCGTCCATACGGCGGTGACAAGGTTGGGCACCATTCCGACAAACCAGCCGTCGGAATTGTTTTGGGTAGTTCCTGTTTTTCCTGCAATGGGATTGTCAAATCCATAGGGATACCCGGTGACGTAACTACCATAGCCAGCCCCCGTGTGACGCAGGCGAACCCCGGTTCCGCTTTGGGTTACCCCCTGTAAAAGGTTTACCATGGTATAGGCGATTTCAGGGGAGAATACCTCACGGGTTTCGGGCGCAAATTCATCTAAGACCACCCCATTTTTGTCCTCAATACGCAGCATCACGATGGGCTCCGTGTAGAGCCCTTGGTTGCCAAAGGCGGTATAAGCGCCCACCAGCTCATAAATGGAGAGGTCAACGGTTCCCAGCGCAATGGAAGGTACTTCTGGAATGTTGGAGGTCACGCCCAGTGCGCGCGCCATCTGTATGACGGGACGAGGGCCAATTTGCTTCATCAGATACGTAGTCACGGTGTTTACAGAGCCGGCAATGGCCTGTTTGAGGGTTAGGACACCGCCATACTTGTCATCAGAATTTGACGGACACCAAGGTTCAAGAAGGCCAAACTGGCCCGCCTCAATACAGGTTTGAATGTTGGGCACCTGCATACAGGGTGAGTACTTTTTATCGGCAATGGCGGCAGCGTAGACAAAGGGCTTGAAGGTTGAGCCTACTTGACGGCGCCCCTGCTTCACTGCGTCATATTTGAAGTGGCGAAAATCAATGCCCCCTACCCAGGCCTTAATGAATCCGGTTTGCGGTTCTACGCTCAATAGCCCCGCTTGATACACACTCTTATAGTACTGTATAGAGTCCCAAGGGCTTAAAACAGTATCTAGGTCACCACCCCAAGAAAAGATCTTCATATCCCGAGGCGTTTTGAATTCTTTGACAATGCGTTCCTCCGACCATCCAGAATCCTGGTAATGCCTGTAGCGCGTTGCCTGGCGCATAGCGCGCGCGATGATTTTTTGCCCTTCAGCATACGAATCACCTCCTTGAAAATAGAAGGGCCCCGCTTTCCGCTTGGCAATTTGTTGGAAGAAGAGGCTTTGCAAATTGGTCAAATGGCGTTCCATCGCTTTTTCTGCCATGCGCTGCATTCGGCTGTCAATGGTCGTATAAATCTTGAGCCCATCCGTATAGAGGTTATAGGTGCTCCCATCCGCTTTAGGGTGGTCTGCAATCCAGTCCTTCATATAGGCCCGAATGTTCTCTCTCAAATACGGGGCAAGGCCTTGATCATGCCCTTGACGTTGGAAGTTGAGTACAACGGGAAGGGCGATGAGACGATCAGCTTCCTCTTCCGTGATAAAATCGTTGCGCTGCATTTGACGCAAAACGGTGTTGCGACGGTCTAAGGCAATTTGCTCTCTGCCTTGTTTTGCTGGGTTATAGGCCCAGGGATTTTTGAACATACCCACCAACATAGCAGACTCTTCGATTGTGAGCTCTTCGGGCCGTTTACCAAAATACACATTGGCAGCATTGTATACGCCTACGCCTTGGTATAAGAAATCAAACTGGTTGAAATACATCGCGATAATCTCCTCCTTAGAATAGCGGCTTTCCAGCTGAAGAGAGATCACCCACTCTTTTAATTTTTGCAGAACGCGGGAGACGATATGGCTGGACCCCTCACCATGGAACATCTGTTTGGCTAACTGTTGGGTAACGGTTGAGCCGCCGCCACCACCGCCAAGGGTGACAACCGCTCTGGCGAGGCTCCTGAAGTCAATGCCGGCATGACGGAGGTAGCGCTCATCTTCTGTGGCAATCAACGCGTTGACCAAATGAGGAGGCAGTTCACTATAATCGGCATGCACCCGGTTTTCCATAAAAAAGGTGCCAATCTGCTTGCCATCTGCCGATAAGATTTCGGTGGCTAGAAAGCTTTTGGGATTGGCAATTTCTTCGGTCGAAGGGAGCGCGCCAAAAAGGCCGGCCCAGGTGAGGAGGAGCGCCAGAACCAACCCCAGGGGGGCACCAAAAACAAAAATCCAGAAGTACTTAACGTAGGTTCTAAAGTCTTGGGATGGAGAGGATTTTGCCATAGTCTATTCGGTGGGCTCTTCTTCAATGGTAAGCGCAAAATCTCGCATACCGTGTAATGGGGTGTCGCGCATACCGTGCTGAAAACGAAAACGGTAATTCCCTACTTTAGGAAACCTTAAACCCGCTTGTTTAAAGGGCAATTCCAAGGTTTTTAGCGCGCCAACGCCCTGACCGTACCAAGCGCCTTGCGCATTAGACAAACGCACCTCAACCGTATCCTGATATTCCGTTTGGGTTTCGGAGCGTATTTCGCGGAAGAGGTACAAATTGCTGTAAGGATAGTCTTCGCTATGACGAATTTGAAAAGCAACACGATAGACGGCAAGCGTATCGGTCACATGCACATCGACGGTAATGACAGAGTCAGGCCACCAAGCATCGTGCGCAAAGGTGGTCACGTGCTGAACAAGGGGCGCTTTTTGACAAGACCACCCAAAGGTCAAGAGAACAGCAAAAACAATGAATTTAAGAAGCCGATCCATGAGTGTTGGAGGAATTTTGGGCAGGCCGTTGACGGTTATTTTGATTTCCGGAACGTGAACGGTTGCGCCCACCGCTTTTGCGGTTCTTTCCTCCAAGTTCTCCTTTGGGTCGATCGAATCGGGTAAGACTGCCTTCCTCAGGTTGAATGAGGGCAGGCTCGGTGCTTTGAACCACCAATTGAATTTCTTTTTCCTCTAGAGAGGTGGGCTCTTCACCTCGTTGGTTCATGGCCACCATTTCAGAAAAGTCTTCCGCCTTCATGGCCACCCATCGACCGGGTTCTTCTTTATAGGCCAACCACACCATGCCGGTCAAAATGTCCATCTTTTGAACATCAGCACGGCCTTTTTTGGTTTTGACGCGTTGCGATTTTGGAAAAGCTTTTAGGGCCTCGGCATATTGATCAAGCTCATAGTTCAGGCAGCACTTTAGCTTGCCACAATTGCCTGCCAACTTTGTAGGGTTGAGGCTCAGATGTTGATAACGGGCGGCACTCGTAGATACCGAGCGATAATCCTTGAGCCATGTGCTGCAGCAAAGCTCTCGGCCACAACTGCCGATACCACCAAGACGACCCGCCTCTTGACGTGCGCCAACCTGACGCATTTCAACCCGTAGGCCAAAGACGCTAGAGAGTTCGCGGATCAATGCCCGGAAATCAACGCGGGCGTCGGCTGTGTAATAAAAGGTTGCCCGCGCGCCATCCCCTTGGCATTCTACGTCTGAAATCTTCATTTCAAGACCGTGCTGCTTAGCCATGCTGCGCGAGCGCAACATCAAATCTTGTTCTCTATCACGCGCTTCTTTCCAACGGTCAAGATCTCGCTGAGAGGCTTTGCGATAGATGACGAATGGGTTTTCTTGTGCGGGATCGGCTTCTGCCTTGCGCATTTGAATGCGGACCAGCTCACCGGTCACAGAAACGGTACCGATATCATGGCCTCCATGGGGGGTGCTTACCGTTACGGCTTCACCTGCATGGAGTGAAAGATTTTCTTGATTAAAGTAAAAATCCTTTCGGCCATTCTTAAATCGGATTTCGGCCCAAGGAAAAGCTTGCTCTCCAGCGGGCAAGGACATATTGGATAGCCAATCAAATACATTGTACGTATTACAGCCCCCTGTACCACACGAGCCATTGCTCTTGCACCCTTTGGGGACACCACCATCTGTTGAACATGAGCTGCAGGCCATAGGGCGAAGATAGTGCATCTTTGTCCCGTGAAGCGGATGCTCCTGCCCCTCTTAGTGCTTTGTGTGACCACCCTCTCTGTGGCTGCACAAGGCCCTGCCGTAGGCCAATGGCGGGCCCATTTCCCCCTTCGCCAAACGCATAGTGTTGCGGTACTTTCCGAAGAGATTTTGATCGCCAGTCCCTTTGGTTTATTGCACTATGATCCTGCGGATAAGGTCATCACAGCAAGTACGGTGGTGGAAGGCTTGAGCGATGTCGATATGACCTGCATGGAGGGCGCTCCAAATGGACATTTGGCGCTCCTAGGCTACGCAGATGGCGGGATGGATATTTGGTCGCCTCAGGACGTTCGACGCATTGGGGATATTCCCAACAGTGGTGCATATCCGGGACAATCGGATATTCGTGCCCTTGCGTTTGCCAGCAACCAACGTGCCTTTGCGGCAACAGGTTTTGGCATTGTCGAAGTAAACATACCCTATGGGGTAGTGCAGGGCACCTACCTACTGCGGGACGACGGCGGTACGACCCCTGCCTTTGACCTCTGTGTTGCAGGGGATAGCGTGTTTGCGGCCACGGCCACAGGTATATGGTCAGCGCACCTTTCGGATCCGCTGTATTTGCCGAGCACCTGGCAACAGCATGGACGCTGGAAGGATACGGCTATAGCGCATCTCTCCGTAGTGGGCAGCGCACGGCTGGTTCACCCTGAAGGCCAACCCACGGTATGGTGTACACAGGGAGTCTCATGGATGACGTTGCCCCTAGATACGGCAAATGCGCCCCTAGTCATGCGCTTGAGGTCATTTGACACCGGGTTTCTGGTTGTACGAAGTTATGGTGTCACCAAAGTGGACCTATCTGGGGGCGTTGGCGCAACGTTTTCAACAGGATTTGGCAATAATGAGGGGTTTCGCCCCTTTGATGCGCAGCTGGATAATGGGGGCGTCTTGTGGACGGCAAATCGAGGCAGAGGCCTTACTTTCTTTGACAACCCATCCTACGCGCAGCATCGCGCGGTAGAGGATCCTGCCTCTTCGGAGGCCTATGCCATGAACAAAGCCCCTAATGGAGTGCATGTATTAACAGGGGCAGTAGATGCTACCTGGACAGCCTCCTATACCAATGAGGGGATATTAACCTTTGATGGGGTGAATTGGACAGCGCAGCAAGGCGCCGCATTGGGCGGAGCAAAAGACATTTTGGCGGTCATACATGACCCAGCGGATCAAGACCATTGGTTTGCCGCAAGCTGGGGAAAAGGCTTGTTAGAATTCCAAAATAATCAGCTGCTTCATACCTGGAATTCGTCCAATAGCAGCCTGCAGTCAGCCATGGGTTCATCGCCCACAGATATCCGAACGGGCGGCTTGTGCTGGGGACAGGACGGGGCACTATGGGTAAGCAATGCATTGTCTGGATTACCGCTCCATCGTTATGACCCAACGACGGGTGTTTGGCAAGGGTTTTCGGCGGGCAGCTTCAATGGAGAGTCAGTCAAAACATTGCTACAAGATGAAGAGGGGGTTTTTTGGATGCAATCCAGAACAGAAGGCTGGATGGCCATAGAAGTCACCGGCGCATCCACCCAGACACGCAGATTAACCCGAGGCACGGGGAGTGGAAACTTACCTAGCTCCAACGTCCCGGCAGCGCTCTTTGATGCGGATGGCGAGCTATGGTTGGGGACCAGTGACGGTTTGATGGTCTGCTTTTCGCCCTATAACGCCTTCAATGGCAAAAGCATTGACGCACAAGCGCTTTTGGTGGCGGAGAACGGGATCAACCAGAAGGTTTTGGCGGGTCAAAATATCCTGTCGATGGCCCTAGACGGAGGCAACCGAAAGTGGATTGGCACCGCGGATGCGGGGGTGTTTTTATTAAGCCCTGACGGCCTAGAAACCATCCATCATTTTACAAAAGAGCAAAGCCCGTTGCTCAGTAACCGTGTGCAGGCAATTTATGTGGACCCCACGAGTGGGGAAGTTTTTTTTGGCACCAATCGGGGACTTTTATCTTTCCGAAGTACCGCTACCCAAACCGCTTTGACTTTTCAGCAAGTAGAGGTCTTTCCGAACCCCCTGAAGCCAGAAGACTTTGGCCCCATTTCAGTGCGCGGACTGGTGCCCGAAAGCTATGTCAAGGTAACAGATCCGAACGGACGCCTTGTGTTTGAGGGGCCGGCAACTGGGGGTCAATTCACGTGGGACACCTACAGTCTGTATGGCGAGCGTGTTCCCTCAGGTATCTACCTCTTCTGGATAACAGATCCATTAGGAAGCCAAACAATCATGGCCCAGTGCGTTATTGTGCGGGGACAATGAGTTCGACATATCCCGTACAAGCCCTTGTTTTAGGAAAAGTCCCGTATGGTGAAAAAGCCATGATCGTCAAGCTATGGACGCGGCCCTATGGTATTCAATCCTATATGGTGCACAGTATTCGAAGCGGGAAGAGTGGGATGCGCCCAGCGCTCCTATTGCCCATGACGTCCTTGGAAGCGTTGGTGACACACCGCAACAAAGGCCAGTTGGAAAAAATGCCTGAAGTACGGGTGGCACATCTTTGGACGCGGCTGAGCTCAGATCCAATGGGGCAGGCTCTTTGCCTGTTTAGCGCAGAGTTGTTGCTCAAAACCCTGCGGGATGGAGATAGCACAAGTGCATTCTTTGATGATGTGATGGAGATGCTCGAACGCTGGGATCAGCCTGGGCAATCTTTAGCGATGGCCACGGTAGAATTACTGACCCTTGTTGCGCATCATCTGGGGTTTGCAGCAGAGCCTGAAACCTATAAAGAAGGAGCTGTCTATGACTTTAAGGAGGGGCAGTTTACCGCGCAAGCACTGCACCACGACGCCTTCTTGAGTGCAGAATGTTCGGCAGCATGGATGGCGTGGTTTAAAGATGTGACACACACCCCAGCTAAACCCTTACGTCAAGCGTTAGTAGATGGATTACTGATGGGCCTACGATGGCAGCATTCTAGCATGGGCCAAATCTATAGCCTCGACATACTGCGCGGACTATAGCGCCACCAGGGCCCTTATTTTGCCCATTTGACAGACTGAAGAGAACTCTCGAATTCCATCATCACTTTGCGTTTTTTCATGCTTGGCCCATAGAGGAGATAGCACAGGGATACAATACGCTCCTGCGTCTCATCTATATAGGAATAGGTGACAAAAGGACCTCCGCCAAAGCCGCCTTCGGTCCGGAATTGTCCCCTCGATATGTACGTAAAACGTCTATTGATTTCGCGGTACGCCTGCACCACAGGGATGCGCGGCTCGATGGCCAGATAACTCCCCTCTTGGACCCCCTCAAAGTGGGAATTCAAGTACGTGTTTTGAACATCAAGAATGGCTTGACTTGGATCACTTTCTCCATCCCAAGGCTGGTCCCACCCCAGTAAATACTGAATGCTGTTTCGGGTGTCTTCACGAAGGATGGCGCAATGCGCTTCTGAAAAAGTCGTTTTGAACCCCTTGGCCATCGACATGGCCGAAACCCCAAAATCACGCAATGAAGCAGGGACAACATGCTTTTGAGACCCCTTAATGCGCTGGATTAATACACGGGCATCATGGTCATCAAATTTTTCTATCACACCAGGGAGAACCTGCTGTAAGTTGACCTTGAGCTGTTCGGCGCTTGGGGCAATAATGAGAATAACAAGCTGAGGCTCTGCCCATAAATCACGTATGACCAACGTGGCAGAAGAGTCAGGAATGACCGCAAGTGAGAGGATGCTTTTTGACCGTTTTGTTAAAGATGAGACCGCTTTTTGGTCCACGCGGGATAGGTCAAAATGGGGCTCTGCCATAGGAAGACCTTCCATAGGCTTTGCTAGGGATTCCAACAGGGAGATGCCCAATCCATCCTCCCATAGGCTCCGATCACAAAACAGGGTCAATTCATTGTGTGTCCCGTTGCTGCTAGGCAGGTTGCTTTTGCGTTCAATAGCGCGGGCTTCAGGGCTTTGTGATTCGCTTTGACAACCTACAAGGACCATCAAAGAAATGAGGCTGATAAAGGCAACGCCCCTCATCCTTTTACTTTGAGTTTTTGCCCGATACGGATAGTCGTTCCGCGCAGGCCATTCCACCGTTGAATATCCGAAACACGCACCCCATAGTTCTTTGCAATGGCACCCAAGGTGTCCCCAGATCGGACCGTGTGCGTTTTTGAACTAGATCCACTACTGGCAACTTGAGCGGCCGGGGGCAACGGGGTTTTCTTTAATCGTGCTGCAGTCGTGGCATACAAGGTGTCCGAAAAGGCAATATAGGCAGGCACGGCAGAACGTGGTAGGACAAAACTGTACGTTTTCCCTTCTTTGGGTCCGGGCACATGGTGCAGTTTGTATTGTGGGTTTAATACGGTCATCAGGGTGCTGTCGATGGACAAGACGTGCGCTACATCATACAATCCGACGGGGGCAGTGGCATGGACGGTGTCAACGTCAAAGAAAGTGGTGGGAGGCAATTCAGCCTTAACACCATGTAGCCCTGCATAATTCATGGCATAAACGGCAGCGATAAAAGCGGGGACATAGTTCCGCGTTTCTCGGGGCAGATAGGGGCGAATTTCCCAATACGTGGTGCGCCCACCTGAATAGCGAATCGCCTTGGAGACATTGCCCGGTCCAGCATTATATGCAGCAAGGGCCATCTCCCAACTGCCATAGAGGTCATACATTTTCTTGAGATAGCGGCACGCTGCATCGGTCGACTTTACGGGGTCCATCCGCTCATCTACGTAGGAGCTGATTTCTAAGCCTTGGAGCTTTCCCGTAGCATACATAAACTGCCAAAGGCCTTTGGCCCCAACAGGGCTGGTTGCGGCAGGATTCATGGCGCTCTCAATGATGGGTAAGTACTTTAGTTCCATCGGCATATTGTACCGATCCAGGGCCGCTTCAAAAATGGGAAAATAGTAGCTTGAACGCCCAATGACACGGCTTAAAAAGCTTTTTCGTCGGCCCAAGTAAAACTGAATAGAATTTTTGACATCGGGCGTAAACCGCAAATCCATCGGAGAGCGCTGGTCCAACGTGGCTAAACGCTGAGCAATGACTGCGTCCGAAACCCCAAGAATATCCGCAGCAGAGGTATCCACGCTTTTAATGGCGTGATGAACAAAGGTTTGCTCCGCGCGACTGTTTAGCCAAACGGCATATAAAGAGTCCGCCTTTGAGGCCAATGGATAACGCGGCACGAGACTGTCTGCCCCTTGTCCAAATACGGGCTGCCATAGGGCAAGAGCCAAAAGGAAAAGATACCGCGTCATCAAGAGCGTTGATCTAAAATATGCGCAGCTTGGAATAGCTTGGGCTCATCAAATGGCCCCACCATAATTTGCATGCCAAAAGGTAGGCCATTAGAATGCGGGCCTGCAGGAATGCTCACGGCAGGAATGCCCGCAATTGGAGCCTGAACAGTGAAGATATCCTCAAGGTAAAGTACGGTGGGGTCTGTATACTCTTGACCTAAAGGAAAGGCGGTGTGAGGCGTTGTCGGCCCGATTAAGGCATCCACCTCCTCCAAGGCCGATAGCGTGGCATCACGTACAACGCGACGCGCTTTTTGTGCCTGACCATAAAAGGCATCAAAATAACCCGCACTCAAAACAAAGGTGCCGAGCAAGATGCGTCGTTGCACTTCTTGACCAAAACCTTCGGACCGAGAAGTTTTGTACAAAGACTCAAGATCTGAAAAGCCCTCGCTACGATGTCCAATATGGACTCCGTCATAACGCGCCAAGTTTGAACTTGCTTCAGCGGTAGTAAGGATGTAGTAAATAGGAACGAGAACATCCAAATAAGGGAAGTCTAAAGCCTTTACCGTGTGCCCTTGGGCTTTGAGTACCGCAATCTTCGTGTGAAAATATTGACGAATCTCTGGGTCAAGGGCTGGATTTTCTAACACCTCGTTGTAATATCCGAAGGTCATGGGCTTTTCCGCCTTTGTGGGGGCCATAGAGGGAACTGGACGCTCAGAACAAGTAGTATCAAAGGCGTCATCACCCGAAATAACCTCCGTGATCTGCGCTAAGTCTTCTAACGTTTTTGCAAAGGGACCTACTTGGTCAAAGGACGAGGCATAGGCAATTACGCCATGGCGTGAAACCCTTCCATAGGTTGGTTTTACGCCATAAATGCCGGTAAAAGCGGCTGGCTGACGAATAGATCCGCCCGTATCAGAACCCAGGGATGCATGGCAAATGCCTGCCGCAACAGCTGCCGCAGAACCGCCTGAAGAACCGCCCGGCGTTAAGGCTGGGTTCACGGGGTTTTTAACGGGACCATAGGCGGAGGTCTCACTGGAGGAGCCCATAGCAAACTCATCACAGCCCGTTCGGCCTAAAATAATAGCATCAGCCGCGAGCAATTTTTTAACGACCGTTGCAGAAAACTGTGAAGTAAATCCTCGTAGCATGTTAGACCCTGCACTCACAACATGGTCCTGATAACAAAGGTTATCCTTGATGGCCATAATGACGCCGGCAAGAGGGCCAGCACTTCCGTTTTTTAACTTAGCATCTACGGCAAAGGCCTGTGCCCTAGCCGAGTCAGGAAACAATTCTATGAAAATATTCAGTTCGGCTTTTTCTGCAGCGCGTTCGAGTGCAGCCTCTACCAGCGTGGCACAGGTCGTTTCACCGGAACGTAAAGCCCGGTGAAGTAATTCAATCGATGCGTAGGTCACTCTTTGTCCTTGGCGCTATCGTCTTCGTCCTCCTTCATGGCCTTCTTGAATTCCTTGACGCCACCTCCTAAGCCTTTCATGAGCTCAGGAATTTTGCGACCGCCAAATAACAAGAGAACCAGTCCAACGACCAAAACAATCTGCCAAGGGCCAACCATGCCCAAAAAGATGCTCAATGCCATGTTATTTTCATTAGTGTGGGTAAAAGTACAAAGCCCTGCTTGGCTATTTGAGTTTTTCGGCTAACTCGCGCACTACTTTTTTTGCAGACTTGCCCTCATAGAGAATTTTATAGACGGCAGAGGCAATGGGCATGCGGACTTCTTTGGATTTTTTAACGTCGCGTATCAACTTGGCAGCATAATATCCTTCCGCGACCATGCTCATTTCTAACATGGCACTTCGGACCGTATAGCCTTTTCCAATCAAGTTGCCCAAAGTTCGGTTACGCGAAAAAGGGGAATACATAGTCACAAAGAGATCGCCCGAGTAGGCAGTATCTGAAATGTCACGCTTCATGGGGTCAACGACCTTAATAAAACGGCGCATTTCGCGCAGAGCATTACTGACAAGAACAGCCTGAAAATTGTCCCCATATCCAAGGCCATGGCAAATGCCTGCGGCAATGGCATAAATGTTCTTTAGCACCGAAGCATATTCGGTCCCATAGATGTCATCACTGCAATTGGTTTGAATGGCGGGACCACGCAATTTCTTTGACATGATCCTTGAAAGGTCATCATTTTGTGACGCAATGGTCAAATAGGACAATCGTTCAAGGGCTACTTCTTCTGCGTGACATGGTCCGAGAATGACACCAAACCGACTGTAATCTAGACCAAAGCTGTCATGCAAATATTCTCCCACAATTTGATGGGTTTGCGGCACAATGCCCTTTATGGCTGAAAACACATGCTTTTTTGGTATTAAATCCCGAATAGGCTCAATGGCCTCAGCAAGAAAAGCCGAAGGGACGGCAAGTACCAGGATGTCTGCTTCTAGGGCAACAGCGCGGATATCACTGTCCAGTTCAAGCTTTTCAACATCCAATTCTACCTCAGAAAGGTAACGGGGGTTGTGGTGGTGAATTTGCACATGTAAAATGGACTCATCGCTGCGCACCCACCACCCAATGCGGTCTGTGTTTTGGCTGAGGATTTTGACTAGCGCAGTAGCCCAAGAGCCACTCCCTATGACGGCAATGCTTGGATTTTTTTCCATTATTGAACGCGCGGACTACGTTGGGCTATATCTACAAAGGTGAGACGAGGGTGGGCTTGAGCGCGCCGAGCAATTTCTAGGGTTGCTTCCGTGACTTTGACGAGGCCATCCATATCAATTTTATTCAAATCATCCGTGGGACCATGGTAATCTTCGTGGAGTCCGGTGTGTAGCATAATAGCAGGGATCCCAGCACGCACAAAGGATGCGTGGTCAGACCGCGGGAAGAGCGCCGGGATATTCTCAATGCCATAAGCGTCGCAGGGCATATCCCGAAGAATCGTATTCCACTCTTGCGCAGAGCTTGTAGCATAAACCATCAGACTATCGGCACGGTTGAGCCGGCCCACCATGTCAATGTTTAGCATGTAGGCAAAATCATGGATGGGAATAGGGCTGTTTTCTACAAAGAATGTAGAACCTAAAAGACCATCTTCTTCTGCAGAAAAAGCAATAAACAAGACATTTCGTCCTTGTACTTCTGGGCGTTTTGAAAACTGTCGTACCAGTTCAAGTAAAACGGCTGTTCCGCTGGCATTGTCATCCGCGCCATTATGGATTTGGCCATTGGCAGTGGGATCACGCGACCCCCACTTACCCAGTCCCACATGGTCATAATGCGCTCCAATAATCATGGTGGTGGGCTGTCCATTATCCAAATATCCCGCCACATTGTAGGCCTCAGCACCACGCTCTAAAAGGGTCATTTTAAAGGAAATGGTTTTTTGGTCGTGGCGCATTTTACGGACCCACTTCTTTCCGCTTATAATCGCAACAGGAATACCTAGGTCGCGCATTCGGCGCAACATCATTTGGGGAACCGGCTTCTTGTTTTTACGGTCTAAAAGCAATATCGCCTTCGCTCCTGCATTCTTGGCCGCTTCAATGCGGTCAAACAAAGTGCCTATTTCGGGCATTCCGGCTTTGCTATAGCGCTTTTGATCTTTGTCCGTGAGCGCCCAGTCCATGGCTACAATCTGTCCCAACAGGTCACTGGGTTGATAATGTATTCCGGATATCCCGGCACCCAAGTAGCGGGTACTGCCCTCCATACGAATGCTCTGGCTATAAGGCGTAATGACAAACCCTTCTTCGACAAAGAGCGTATCGTTTTTCAGTACAAGCCAGTTCCCGCTTTTGGGAAGTTCTGATGGGCGCGGGGCATTAAACTGTTGTGTGTAGCCACCAGCAAAAAAAGGGGCAAGATTCGCTTCTTGAAAATTTCGGATGATATAGCTGACCGCCATATTGGCCCCCTCCGTTCCAGGGAGCCTTCCTTCTAAATCATCAGAGGCGAGGAATTCCATATCGCGCTTGAGGTGCTCATGGGCATCACCCTCTAAGCTTCCACATTTGATGGTTTGTGCGAGAAGTCCTGTCCATGCAACAAGTGCAAAAAGGAATAAGGTCCGTTTCATAGGTGTCAACGTTGCGTTCCCCAATTTTTGGGATGGCGAGAGCTTGCATAAAGAAGGACGACCCCCGTGGTTACGCAAGCATCTGCCAAGTTAAAGATGGGGCGGAAAAAGATAAAGTAATCCCCTCCCCAAAAAGGAATCCATTCGGGTAAAATGCCTTCCCATAGGGGAAAGTACAGCATGTCAACCACATTACCCAAGAGCATAGGTGCATATCCGTGTCCCCATTGTGCAACGCCAGAGTACAACAACCAATCTCCATACTCTGCTGAAAAAGTTAATCCCCGATCAAAGAAGAGACCGTAAAAAACGCTATCTATCACATTGCCTAAAGCGCCGGCCAGCACCACGCCAAAGCCAAACAGAACAAAGCGCGCCGCACCTCCGTGTGCGAGTCGGTTCATGTACCAGAGAATGCCGCCAATAGCAAGCATCCGGAAGCTACTTAAGACATATTTTCCTGCTATTCCACCCCACTCCATGCCAAAGGCCATCCCTGGGTTTTCTGTAAAATGGAGCTGAAACCAAGAAGTGAGTTGAACATGCTCCCCCAGGGCAAAATGGGTTTTAATCCAGAGTTTAAGGGTTTGGTCAAGGAAGACCAAGATTGCCGCAAGAAGCAGCGGCCACTTAAGGGATGCGTTCACTTTTGCTTTAGCTTCGCCTCCATGCTCATGGTGGCGTGCGGAACCAGTTTTAAACGCTCTTTTTCGATGCGTTGACCTGTAACACGACACATGCCAAAGGTTTTGTTCTGGATACGGATAATAGCCGCATGCAGATCGCGTAAGAATTTCTCTTGACGTGAAGCAAGTTGGGCATTTGCCTCCTTGCTCATGGTTTCGGATCCCTCTTCAAAACTTTTAAAACTAGGCGAGGTATCCTCGGTGCCGTTGTCCATGTTGTTGGTAAACTGCTCACGGAGAATGCGAAGGTCCTCTTCCGCCTTTTCAATTTTTCCTTGAATCAAAATTCGGAACTCCTCGAGCTCGGCATCGCTGTAGCGGTCGGTATTATTTTCCATCATTCTTCAGGGTTAAACAGGGCCGAATATACGCAATCCGAAGTTTTAGTGCGGATCGCCTTGCTAAAATATCACGCCCGTTGCATGGCAAAGGTCGCCAAATGGCCTTCAAGCTCAGTTTCAAGGGTAAAAATATGGGAGGGGGGTACGTCTGTAGATAGCCTGTCTGCAAGGACTTCGGCCTTGATATACTCCGTGTAAGCAGCAATTGCCGCAAGGGTTTCTGTTGCGCCCGAAACCCAGACTTGGATACGGTCTGTGATCTCCAATCCACTGTCTTTTCGTAAGCCCTGGATGCGGTTTACCACTTCACGGGCAAGCCCTTCTTGCAGAAGGGCAGGCGTGAGCACTAAATCCACCGCTAGGGTGGTGCCTCGCTCGCTGGCGACCGCCATTCCGGGAATGTCATCTGTTTGTACCTCCACATCCTCTAGCGCCAAAGTAAATGCGCCGCTAGGAAGGGAAAGTTCAAAAGTGTTGTGCTGCTCAAGCGTGTCAATGGCATCGGGTCCAAGGCCCGCAATGGCTGCGGCAACTTCTTTCATCTTTGACCCCGCCTTAGGTCCGAGGGTTTTAAAGTTGGCCTTGGCCCGCTTTACAAATACGCCAGAAGATGCGTCTACCCGTTCAAGCGCTTTTGCATTGACTTCGGCTAAAACAAGGTCTTCAATAGCCCCAACATCAGCATACTGAACCTCGTTGAGGACGGGGACCAAGACGCGCGCAATGGGCTGACGAACACGGATTTTTTCTTTTTTGCGCACAGACAGAACAAGGGAGCTCAATCGCTGCGCTAGGTCCATTCTGCGCTCTAAATCCGCGTCAATCTGTCCTTGATTAACGATAGGGAAGACACTGGTGTGAACCGAAAGCGCTTCAGGATGAAGGTCGCGGTAGAGCTGATCAGCATAAAAAGGGGCAACGGGCGCAATCAATCGCGCTACGGTATCTAAGCAGGTATACAATGTTTGATAGGCCGCCAACTTATCTGGGCCCATTTGGCCCTTCCAAAAACGACGACGGCACAAACGGACATACCAATTGGACAGCTCATCCTGCACAAAGTCACTGATAGGCCGGAACCCACGGGTAGGTTCAAAGTCATCCAATGCGGCGGTGACATCCAAGATCAGCGTATTGAGCTTGGATAAAATCCAACGGTCAATTTCTGGCCGCTCCGCAAGAGGCACTTGAGGTTGCTTTGGATCAAAGCCATCGACCTGGGCATAGAGGGCGAGGAAGCTGTAGGTGTTGTGCAGCGTGCCAAAGAATTTTCGCTGAACCTCTTGAACGCCAGCAAAGTCAAACTTCAGATTGTCCCATGGCTGGGCATTTGTAAGCATATACCAGCGCAGTGCATCCGAACCATAGGTGTCCATGGCCTTAAAGGGGTCTACCGCGTTGCCCAATCGTTTGGACATTTTTTGGCCGTTTTTGTCCAGTACCAAGCCATTAGAAATGACCGCTTTATAGGCGACACTGTCAAAAACGAGTCCGGCAATAGCATGCAAAGTGAAGAACCAGCCACGCGTTTGGTCCACCCCTTCTGCAATAAAGTCAGCCGGGAAGGCCTTGTTTTGGTCAATGGCCTCTTTGTTTTCAAACGGATAGTGCACCTGGGCGTAGGGCATGGAACCAGAATCAAACCACACGTCAATGAGGTCCGTTTCGCGCATCATGGGCGCACCAGTGCTTGAGGTCAGAATCCATTGGTCCACATGCGGACGGTGCAAGTCAACTTGCGCATAGTTGTCTTCAGAATAATCTCCCGGCACAAAGCCCTCCAAGGGGTTTTGCGTCATATGCCCTGCGGCTACGGATTTTTCTAAAGCGTTTCTTAGGGTTTCAATCGAATCGATCACGACGGTCTCACTGCCATCTTCGGTACGCCAAATAGGCAAGGGGATGCCCCAGTAGCGACTGCGGCTGAGGTTCCAGTCGTTGAGGTTTTCGAGCCAATTGCCAAAGCGTCCGGTTCCCGTGCTTGCCGGTTTCCATTGGATTTCTTGGTTGAGAGCTTGTAGACGCTCTTTTACCGCCGTGGTTTTGATAAACCAACTGTCCAAAGGATAGTACAAAACAGGCTTGTCCGTGCGCCAGCAATGCGGATAGCTGTGCGCATATTTCTGTACGCGGAAGGCTTTGCCCTCTTGCTTTAGGCGAATGGCAATCTGCTCGTCTACACTGCGCTCTGGCTTTTCTTCTTCAGCATAGTACTCAATTTTGACATACTGTCCTGCGAGATCGCCCATTTGCGGCACAAAACGACCCTGTAAGTCAACCAAAGGCACGGGGGTTCCTTGTGCATCTAAGACCAACAAAGGAGGGATGCCGGCAGCGGCGGCTACCCGTGCGTCATCTGCGCCAAAAGTGGGGGCGGTGTGGACAATGCCAGTGCCATCTTCCGTGGTGACAAAGTCACCAGGAATCACTTGGAAGGCGTTTTCTGCATGTTCATATGGAAGCGCATAGGGCAGCAATTGCGCGTAGCGCAAGCCAAGGAGGTCTTTTCCCCGAAAGGTCTTGCGCACTTTCCAGGGCAGTATTTTTCCTTCTGGCTTGCCCTCTGCTCCCTGGTCTTCGTCTCTGAAATGCTTAGAAATCAACGCCTCCGCCAAGACGACACGTTGCTTTTCGTGCGTGTATGGATTGAAGGTATCGACCAGGGTGTATGGGATCTTAGGACCCACTGTTAGAGCCGTATTGGAGGGCAAAGTCCAAGGGGTCGTCGTCCAAGCCATAAAATGGACAGGTTCATCCCCAAAAAGGTTCGTAGCCTGAGGGGATGCCTGAATGGCAAACAAGGCGGTCGCTGAGACATCCATCACATCTCGATAGCAACCGGGTTGGTTTAGCTCGTGGGAACTCAATCCCGTACCCGCTTTGGGGGAGTAGGGCTGAATGCTATAGCCCTTATACAGGAAGCCCTTCTGGTTTATTTGCGCAAGGAGCCACCAAACGGTCTCCATATACTTTGACGTGTAGGTGACATAGGGGTTCTCCATGTCCACCCAATAACCCATTTGACGTGTAAGGTTGTTCCAAACGTCCGTGTAGCGCATGACCGCTTCTTGACACGCCGCATTGTATTCGGCGACAGAAAGCTTTTTGCCAATGTCTTCTTTGGTAATGCCCAATTCCTTTTCGACGCCAAGCTCTACAGGCAGGCCATGCGTATCCCAGCCTGCACGGCGGTCTACTTTGAAGCCTTTCTGGGTCTTATAGCGACAGAATACATCCTTGAGCGCTCTAGCCATTACGTGGTGGATGCCGGGGAGTCCATTGGCAGAAGGAGGTCCTTCATAAAAAACAAACGCAGGTCCTTGCGCGTGGATGGACTTGGCAAAAACGTCGTGATCTTCCCAATACTGTAGGATGTCACGTTGGGTTTGTGGCAGGTTCAGTGAACCGCGTTCAGGAAATAGGTGGCTCATAGCGCGGCAATGCACTTCAATTCAATCGCAATAGGCGTGGGCAGGGAGAGTACTTCGAGGGTCGTCCGACAAGGCTTTGGCTCTACACCTTCCATGTAAGCGGCATACAGACGGTTAAACGTCCCAAAATCTCGCTCCATATCGGTGAGGTAGACGGTGATGTCGACCAACTGATCCCAGCGGGCTCCAGCTTCTTCTAAAATGGTTTTCACATTGGCCATGACCGAATGAACTTGCAGCTCAAAATCATAGTCCATTACGGCTCCTTTTTCGTTCAAAACAAGGCCAGGGACGGAAGCTGCCGCGGTATCACTTTTGGGCTTTCTTGGCCCAACACCCGATAAAAAAAGGAGGTCGCCCACACGACGTGTCATGGGATAGGCGCCTACGGGAAGTGGGGCATTTGATTCAGGAGTGGGCGATGGTGTTTGCATACGAGCACAAAAGTACCCCATTTGATGGGAATGCAGGTTGTTCTGAGCCCTGCCCTAGGCGGATGCGCGCTTTAGGTCAGCGAAAGAAACGCCGTCGTGCGCTCAAAGAGAAAAGTCTTGTAAATAGAAAACGCCGCCTTTCAGCGACGTTTTACAACCCTTGATGAATCCATTCGTTTCCAAAAGATTCAAAACAAACATAAGACAAATTTTAACTTAAAGTATAAAACACCAAAAGTATTTTTATCTTTGAGCTGCAAGCAGTTGTATCAACCCCTAGGGGTGCTATGGTCAGAATTCTGAGCCTTTTCAACGCCATAGCTGATGAGAGGCTTGCGGCGGATGGCGCAGGCCAGATGAAACACCCGGTGAAAGCCGGGTTTTTTTTGCAAAAAAAGGTGGATTTGGATTATAGAAGGCCGTCCGCACCCCAGCGGTGCACTTGTAGATCAAGATTGCCTCCTGATAAAACAATGCCTACCTGTTGGCCAGCAAAAATATCTATGTGCTTTAATACAGCGGCAAGAGGGGGCGCGCAATTGGTCTCCACTATAATTTTTAACCGCTCTGCAACGAGCAATTGACTGGCAAGAATCTCTGGGTCAGTGACACAATGGATGGCCGTGACGGTTTTCTGAATCACAGGGAAATTGAATGTCCCCAGTTCTGTTCTCATACCGTCTGCAACGGTTTGCGGATTTTCATTGTGTTCAATTTTTCCTGAAGCTAGGCTTCGGAAGGCATCGTCTGCCCCTGTAGGCTCCCCCGCGAAGACTTTGACCGAGGTGCCATGTAATAGATTCCACACAAGCACGGCAAATCCAGTCCCCGCCAAAAGGCCACCGCCGCCAACAGGAACGCCCACCCAATCCAATGTAGTCCCTTCCTCAAGGCAGGTTTCTAGCAATTCCCATGCAGCAGAGCCTTGGCCCAAAATGACGGGGGGTTGGTTGGATGGGTGAATTTCTACAGAGCCATGTGTGGCCTGGTGGGCCTGCACAGCTTCAATGCGTGCCTCTAGCGTTGGGGTGCATTGAATCACGTGTGCACCGGTAAGCGCAACAGCGCGCTTCTTAAAGTCGGGGGCATTAGAAGGCATAATGACCGTGCAGGGAAGATGGAGCTCTTTGCACGCCCAACCCAATGCTTGTCCGTGGTTGCCACTGGAATGCGTGACGACCCCCGCTTCTGGCAACCCAGAAGCAGACAATTCAAGCAGGGCATTGTTGACACCGCGCATTTTGAATGCGCCAGAACGTTGAAAGTTTTCACACTTAAAATGGAGGGAGCATCCGGCGGCCTGATTTAGGCTCTGGGAGGTCATGATCGGTGTACGGTGCAAAGATTCGCCTAGCCTGACATAGCGTTCCTTCAAACGCGCCGGGTCTAAAAAGGGTTGAAAATAGGCATCCACAATGACAAAGGTAGGTGCCCAATGCAGACCTTCTTCTTCGCGTACCTTTGGAATATGTCGGGCATGAAAAAGCTCATGGGGGACACCGCCCTCTACGGTCTCAGCAGCATCCTTGCGCGCGTGTTAAACTTTGCTTTGACGCCCCTATTGACCGTGGTGCTGAGCAAGTCGGAGTACGGGGTCAATTCCTTGCTCTATGTCAGCATTGCCTTTTTGATGGTGATTCTCACGTATGGCTTTGAAACGGCCTATTTCCGCGTAAGCCAGAAAAAAGGCGCCGATGAGGATGCCGTTTATTCTACGGCTATGTGGAGCCTACTCGGCAGTACCGCGCTCTTTTTGGCGGCCATGGCGTTTGTATACCCACAAGCGGCATCCCTCTTGCGCATGGATGACAGGCCCTATTTAGTTTTATGGATGGCCTGGATTGTGGCGATGGATGTCATTGCCGCGGTCCCCTTTGCCCGTTTACGTGCGCAGAACAGAGCCAAAAGATTTGTCGCCATCAAAATCACCCAAATTGCTGTCAACTTCATCTTGTGCTATGGCTTCTTCTTGATCCTTCCCAAAGCAGGTATTTGGTTGCCGGACTGGCAAGTGGGGTGGGTATTGTTGGCCAATTTGGCGGCCAGTGCAGCGATGCTCTTCATGCTACTTCCTGAGTTTTTTGCCATTCAGCGTCGCTTTGACACCGGTATTTGGAAAACGATGCTGGCCTTTGGTTTCCCCTTGTTATTGGCGGGTTTGCCTGGGGTGGCAAATGAAATGGCCGATCGTTTCTTTATTGAATATCTGATGCCGGCAGCCACGGCGAAGGAAGCGGTAGGCACGTATTCGGCCATTTATAAGCTTTCCATCTTCATCATCCTCTTCAATCAGGCCTTTCGCTTTGCGGCAGAGCCGTTCTTCTTCAAAGAATCTGCCCAAACACGTCAACAATTGGCGGATGTGTTGCGGTTATTCACCGGGATCCTGTGTATCGGCATGGTCTGGGTATTGGCCGCCCTTGGGGGAATTAAGTACTTCATTGACCCTAAGTATTGGGACAGTCTACACATTCTTTATGCTTTACTATTGGCCAATGTCTTTCTATCGATGAACACCCAGATTTCGATGTGGTACAAACTTTCGGATCAGACCCGAATGGGCGTCTACATTACCCTCACAGGGTTTGTCGTGACGGTTGTGGGCAACCTTGCTTTAATCCCCCACCTTGGCATTGAAGGGGCAGCATGGACCACCCTGGGCAGTTACATCACCATGACGGCACTCAGCATTGTGTTGGGTCAATATTATTTTCCGGTACCCTATGCCTTTGGTCGCCTAGCCTTATATGTCGGCGCAGCGGCAATCCTTGGCCACATGGCCCTGTATTTTAGTTTAACCACGCTTTGGCCTTCTGTTTTGGCCGCATGTGCCATGCTCGGACTGGTACTCTATGCGGAACGCAAAGTCCTCTTTGGCCATAAAAACGCGCGCTAACCTATGGATATTCAGATAGTCAACCATTCTGCCAATCCCTTACCTGAATTTGCCACCATGGACAGTGCAGGAATGGATCTTCGGGCCCACCTGACGGAAACCGTCACCCTGGCCCCCGGGGACCGGAAATTAATCCCCACGGGATTACATATCGCGCTTCCTCAAGGACTAGAAGCACAGGTGCGTCCTCGCTCGGGCCTTGCCTATAAGAATGGCATTACCGTATTAAATAGTCCAGGGACGATTGATGCAGATTATCGCGGCGATGTGGGGGTCATTCTGATCAACCACGGCGACCTACCCTTTGATGTTGCCCCCGGGGACAGGATTGCGCAGTTGGTGGTAGCGCGTTATGAACGGTTTATTTGGACCCCAGTTGAACGTTTGGACAGCACGATCCGCGGGACGGGGGGTTTTGGACACAGTGGCCAAAAGTAAGTGGCGTGGTCTGCACATACTTTGGCCAAAAACAGGCTTATGAAGGGTTGTACCTTTGATGTGCCAAACGAATTGAACGAAGCATCATGAACATCATTATTCCCATGGCAGGCAGAGGCTCGCGCCTTCGTCCGCATACGCTCACAACGGCTAAACCCTTACTTCCCATTGCAGGCAAGCCAATTGTTCAGCGCCTTGTTGAAGACATTGCCGGAATTGTAGGTAGTGACCTAGACCGAATCGCCTATGTTGTGGGGGACTTTGGTTCGGAAGTAGAAAATATGTTGGTCGACGTGGCTACTGGATTAGGGGCCAAAGGAAGTATTCATTATCAGGAGAAGCCTCTTGGAACAGCGCACGCTGTACTCTGCGCTGAAGAGGTCCTGGACGGTCCTTGTGTGGTGGCTTTTGCGGATACACTTTTTCGTGCTAAGTTTCAATTGGATGCCTCGGCAGACGCCGTGATTTGGGTCAACCAAGTAGAGGATCCGCGCCCTTTTGGCGTGGTAAAACTGAGTGATGATGGGGACATAACCGATTTTGTGGAGAAACCTCAAACGTTTATCAGTGATTTAGCCATCATTGGGATTTACTACTTTAAAGATGGCGCAAGGCTCAAGAAGGAGCTCCAGCACCTGATAGATAACGATATCAAGGGTGGAGGGGAATACCAATTGACCCACGCGCTTGAAAACATGAAAAATGATGGCTTGCGTATGGTCCCCGGGCAGGTAGATGCATGGATGGACTGCGGCAATAAGGACGTCACGGTCGAAACCAATGGACGCATCCTTGATTTTGTTAAAAATGAGGAGACCCTGGTTTCCGCAGATGCGGTGCTAGAAAATGCGACCATCATTGAACCCTGCTTTATCGGTTCTGGCGCAAAAATTGTTGGATCCACGGTAGGCCCTTATGTAAGCATCGGCGCCGGCAGTACCGTGACAAACAGTACGCTAACGGATTGCATCATCGGGGAGAACACAGAAATCATGCATATCACGCTCAAGAATTCGATGATTGGCCAACATGCGCATATTAATGGCGCATTCCAATCGTTGAGCCTGGGTGATTACAGCCGACTGGAAGGATAATATGTATAGGAGAGGACTATTCGGGCTTTGGATAGCCCTCTTGATGTGTTTGCCGCTTAGTGCACAGACGGAACCCTCTGCTGCCATACGGAGCCCAGAGGGCCGCTCAACCACTTTGTCTCAACCGGATTTTGACGCCTTGAGCCTCTACTTTAAGGGAGTACAATCATTTAATGAAGGTGACGATAAAAGGGGCCGTAAGGCTTTTTCCAAGTCTAAAAAACGCATTGATAAACGGTTAAAGGCGGGAATTCTCAGTGAAGGGGACCTTAGAGTCCTGTATAGCATTGAAGCCAGCCTGCAATTGGGGGGTACGCCCGAATCCTTGCTTAAACTGGGCCGGTTGCGTTGCTGGACTGGCGGGATGGATGACGAAATGGTCCAACAATGTGCCAATGTTGCGTATCGAATAGGAAGGCTTCATGATGCCACGTACTTTTTGAAGCAAGGACAATCGCAGCTGGGCCTTACCCTTGAACGGGCAGATGGTCTTCGACTCATTTATCTGCAAATGGGCGAGTTAGATTCAGCCCTAGCGGCGGTATCTGCCCTAATGCAAGAATCAGAGATTGCCATCGAAGCGACTCTTCTATACGCTCAAACTCTTTTGGACGTGGGGAGTGAGCAAGAAGCGTATATGGTCTTTAAGCAAGCCATGCGGAATTATCCAGAGCACTTTATGGTTCGCTTAGCGCATGCAAAGATGCTTTTCACCACAGGCAGAGAGAGGGAAAGTCAAGAAGCCTTTACCGCCCTCTTTACGGATCCTGATATTCAAATGGCAGCGAAGGCACAAATCCTGATGGAATCCCTGCAACAGTTAGCAGAAGTGCCGCGGCAATCAGCAGAATGGACACGCTTGTGGGAAATGGCGCTCATGGCATATGAAGTCAATCCGACATCCGCAGAGATGGCCCGCCTTGTTGGTGAAATCGCCGATGCTCGTGGAGAGGCCATGTCAGCCCAACGTTATGTGAGAGAAAGCCTTACCCTCCCTAATGGAATGCAGTATGAATCTTGGGAACTGCTCTGCATGCTAGATCAAAGGACGGGCGATCTCCCGGCCTACTTACAAGATGCTTTAGCCGCATCGGAAGCTTTTCCAGAGAATGAGCGCATCGCCTTGCTCTTGGGGACGGCCTTATACCTGAACAACCAACCCCAGGCAGCGGTGAAGTTGTTGCAGCTGGGTCTGGCAAAGTCGCAAAACGTGCACATGGGCAATAGCCCGCTCGCCCCAGAATTTTATTTCCGTTTGGGGACGGCCCATTTTTATGTGGGGGATTTGGAAAACATGGCAGCAGCCATGGATAAACTCCTTTTGGTTTTCCCAGACCATCCGCAAGCAAAGAACAATTACGCCTATTACCTTGGATGCTTTGGCATCCGATTGGAAGAAGCAAAAAAAATGGCTGAACAAGCGGTCATCGCAGAACCCACGAATCCGAATTATTTAGATACAAAAGCCTTTATTTTTATGCAAGAGGGCAAATGGGAAAAGGCCCATACCGTCATGGCGGACTGCCTTATGCATGGAGGAGATCAGTTACTCGAATCCTGTCTTCGCGCTGCCCACATCGCCCATCAATTAAAGCTTTCAGCAGAGAAAGAAGAACATCTTACGCAAGCTGCCCAATTAGGGGCTACAGAAGAAATGCTCCAAGCTGCGGACCGCCAATTTATTTGGCAGGCCACTCAACCTATACAACGATGAAGAGGCGTGCTTTGATTTGGCCCTACGTGGCCTCTATCCTTCTATCTAGCTGCGGCCTCATGCAGCGTGGACCCAAAGACATCACCATGGAGACACCCCCCCCGCGCCCTACTACTTTGATTGCCATGGAGGCGCTACAGGCTCAGTTTGGGACTGCTCGGATGGACACGCTGTTCTATCGGGCAAAGGGGTCTATACGGGTGCAATCGGCTTCGACGGAGCAAAAGGCAAGGTTAGAGATGCGTATTCATGCAGACCCCATCGCACCTCAAGTTTGGCTAGACATTGCAGATCCGTTTGTAGGCCTCAAGTTGGCACGCGTCAACATCGATGCGGACACGGCGCAAGGCTATGCCCACATCATCAATAAGGTGGTCAATGAACCCATTGCCCGGCTAGAAAATGCGGGAATCCCCGTCAGCACCATGGACCTGGTCCATTTATTAACGGGAGAACCGATGGCCATTCCTACTAGTATTATAGGGATGGAATTGACAGCAACCATGGTAGAGGGAGTCCCCGTTTGGGACCTTCGCTATCCTGTGCAACGCGGTGAACATATGGGCACCTTGTCCTTGACGGTCACACAGCAGGCGCCTCACCACCTCTTGACTCAATCGCTTTCGGTGGAAGCCTTACACGCTAAAGCAACCGTAGAATACAGGACGGGAGGGGCGTGGACGGCTGTTTTTGACAGCCCAGAGTATCAGGGCGGAATGCAATTTGAACCTAATTCTGCAGGCTGGCAGGCAGCATCGTTGAGTTTCCCCTTTAGTTTACCTTCGGGCTATGCGCGTGTGGAACTTTAAAAAGGCACTATGGATCCTTCTGCTCTTGTTCGTAGGGCTGTCAGCGTGGGCACAAAAGCCGACGCAAAAGGAAACCCTCGAACAACGTAAAACGCAACTTCAGGATGAAATTGAAGTAGCCAACGGCATCCTCAAAAAAACGCAAAAGGATAAGGAGCTCACGCTTAGTCAAGTGCGCGCTTTGGACAAAAAAGTGAGTGCGCGGGAAGAGCTGATTCGAACGGTACAACTGCAAATTCGGAACTCAGAAAGGGAAATAAACCGTCTGAAAAACGACATGGTTCGCTTGGATAGCGAGATCAAAACGCTCAAAGAGAAATATGCCGGCATGCTACGTCAGGCGCAAAAACGCGGAACTCCGAGCAGTGCGTTAGCCTTTGTCTTTGCCTCTGAGGACATTCAGCAGGCCTTAAAGCGCTTGTATTTTCTGCGGCAGTACAGTGGTTTTCGTCAAACGCAGGTAGAAGAAATTAAGGCACTTCAGGTGCAAAAAGCCCAAACCATTTTGACATTAGAGGCAGAACAAGGAAGAAAGCGCCAGCTGCTCGGTCAGGAAGTGGCACAAAAGCAAACCTTGGTCTCAGAGAAGAGTGAGCAAGAAAAAGCAGTGGCAGCGCTTAAAAAGAAGGAAGGCCAAATCGTCACCGATATTAGGAAGAAGCGGAGCGAACTGCAGAAGCTAGAAAAGCAGATTCAGAAAATCATTCAAGATGAACTGCGTCGCCAGCGTGAGGTTGCAAGAAAACAAGCCGAAGCGCAAAATCCGGGCAGCACAGAGGGGAGCCAATCCTCCAGCACTTCATTTGCGCTTACGCCTGAGGGGGCAGCCTTAGCAAAGGATTTTGCCGCCAATAAAGGTAAATTGCCCTGGCCGGTAGAGCGGGGTATTATCACACAGAACTATGGCGAAAACCCCGTGCCTGGTACCAACGGGGTCACCATCAAAAATCCGGGGGTGGATATTGGAACCCCAGGTAAATCTGCAGTTCGTTCGGTATTTGAAGGCGAAGTTTCTACTGTGGTACGCATTCCAGGCGCCAATCGAGTTGTGTTGATTCGCCATGGCAATTACTTTACGGTGTATTCCAATCTAGACGAAGTCAACGTCAAAACGGGGGACAAAGTCAGCACCAAACAAGTTATTGGGCGTGTAGCCTCCGACCCCGAAACGGGTGAATCAACCCTTCACTTTGAGTTGTGGAAGGACACCAACAATGAGGATCCAAAACCTTGGTTAGGTCGCTAAGGCGACGGGAAAATCAAAGGCGCTAAAAACACTAAACAAAGGGGGAAGGCTTATCCCTCTAGCAAGGCCCAGCCCTGACTAAGTAGGGGTTCAGCGACCTTATACTTCACACTTCTCTTCTCTCCGGTTGCCACATTCGCAAGGGTCACTATGTCATTTCGGCCATATTTTTTACCAGAAACAATGGGTGCCGTAGGCTGAATACGCGTCGGAGAAGGGCCCTGGGCTCTGCGTGCTTTAGCGCCACCCGAAGGGGTGCCCACCTCACCGCCTGGACCACTAGTTTGTAGAAGCTCCTTACGGGGCGCAGGCGCAGGCGCACGGCGGACAGACTGTGCTTGTGTGGCTGGATCGGCGATAGGCAAACTTGCCCGGAACAGGAAAGAGATGACACTTTGGTTCATCTCTCCGAGCATCTCGCGGAACAGATTAAAGCTTTCATGCTTGTAGATCAACAGCGGATCTTTTTGTTCATAGACCGCCCCTTGAACATTTTGGCGCAAGTCATCCATGTTGCGCAGATGCTCTTTCCAATTTTCGTCAATCATGGCCAAGACGATGCTCTTTTCCACATCGCGGCTCAGGCTTTCACCTTGGCTATCAACGGCCCCTTGTAAATTTGTTGAAACCTGCAATGCCCTAGCGCCATCGGTGAAGGGCACAAGAATGCGCTCAACATTTGCGCCTTGTTCCTTGAGGACGTTTTGTAAGACAGGCAGGGCTTGTTGCGCAACCCGTTGTGCTTTCTCCGCATATTGGGTTGTGGCGGCTTGGTAGGTCTTCTCTATAATCTCAGCGGCCTTTAGGCGATCAAATTCGTCCGCCGTAACGGGGGGCGTGATGCCAAAGGTTTCGAAAAGATCCAATTCAAACGATGCATAGGCCTGGCTTGGCTTTGTGTTTTGCACAATGGAGGTGGCCAAATCATAGGCACTACTGGCAATATCTACCTGAAGGCGCTCACCGGAGAGGGCATTGCGTCGGCGGCGATAGATGCCTTCGCGTTGTGCATTCATGACGTCATCATACTCGAGCAGGCGCTTACGCATGCCATAGTTGTTTTCTTCAACCTTCTTTTGGGCACGCTCAATAGACTTAGAGACCATGGAATGCTGAATAACCTCCCCTTCCTCATGGCCCATTCGGTCCATTAAACTGGCAATGCGTTCAGACCCAAAAAGGCGCATCAAATTGTCTTCTAAGCTGACAAAGAACTGTGAGGAGCCGGTATCGCCTTGACGTCCAGCGCGTCCACGGAGCTGACGGTCTACCCGGCGAGAATCGTGGCGCTCGGTGCCAATGATGGCTAAACCACCTGAGGCTTTGGCTTCATCGGAAAGCTTGATATCTGTTCCGCGTCCCGCCATGTTGGTGGCAATGGTCACCGTGCCTGGGCGGCCCGCCTCTGAGACAATGTCTGCTTCTTTTTGGTGCAGTTTTGCGTTGAGTACCTGATGGGGAATCTTGCGCATATTGAGCGCTTTGCTCAAAAGCTCTGAGATTTCAACTGAGGTAGTACCGACCAAGATGGGTCGCCCCGCTTCGCGCAATGTGATAATTTCGTCAATGACGGCATTGTACTTTTCACGCTTTGTTTTGTACACCAAGTCGTCCCGGTCATCCCGGGCAACGGGACGATTGGTTGGGATGACCGTTACGTCCAGTCGATAAATCTCCCAGAATTCACCCGCCTCTGTTTCTGCGGTACCGGTCATACCCGAAAGCTTGTTGTACATCCGGAAGTAATTCTGGAGGGTTACCGTCGCATACGTCTGTGTGGCCGCTTCAATGGTCACATTTTCTTTGGCTTCAATGGCTTGGTGTAGCCCATCAGAATAGCGTCGGCCATCCATGATTCGGCCGGTCTGTTCGTCGACAATTTTAACCTTGCTGTCCATGATGACATACTCCACATCTTTTTCAAAAAGCGTGTAGGCCTTTAGGAGCTGGTTCATCGTATGAATGCGCTCACTTTTCTGACGGTAGTCACGCAGCAACACATCTTTTTCTTGGGCCTTGGTTGCGGTGTCTTTGTCAGATCCTTCAATGCTTGCCAGCTCTGTGGACATGTCGGGCAAGACAAAGAAGTCTGCACTTGTCTGGTCACTGAGTAATTGAATACCGCGATCGCTAAGGTTGACTTGGTTCTGCTTTTCTTCAATAGAGAAGTAAAGAACCTCGTCCACAATTTTCATCTCCTTTCCTTGGTTCTGAAGGTAAACGCCTTCCGTTTTTTGGAGTAGCGCCTTATTGCCTTCTTCACTCAAAAACTTAATGAGGGCTTTGTTTTTAGGTAAGGCCCGGTGCGCGCGGAGCAATTGAAATCCTGCGTCTTTTGCGTTTCCTTCTGCGAGCAGGCGCTTGGCCTGTGCCAATGCATCTTGTGAAACGCCTTTTTGTTGCTGGAGGAGCTCCATAACAAAAGGCTTCAATTCGTTAAACTCATGACGGTCGCCATTGGGCGTTGGCCCCGAAATGATCAAGGGTGTCCGCGCATCGTCAATGAGGACAGAGTCTACCTCATCCACAATGGCATAATGGTGTCCGCGTTGCACCAATTCACTCATATCACGGGCCATGTTGTCCCGCAGGTAGTCAAAACCAAACTCGTTGTTGGTACCAAATGTGATGTCCGCTAAATAGGCTTGTCGACGGCCCTCACTGTTGGGTCGATGCTTATCAATGCAGTCAACCTGTAAGCCATGGAATTGGTACAAGGGCCCCATCCATTCTGCGTCACGTTTAGATAGATAGTCGTTGACCGTCACAACGTGCACGCCTCTTCCGCTGAGGGCATTGAGGTATACGGGTAGCGTAGCCACCAAGGTCTTTCCTTCCCCCGTGGCCATTTCTGCAATACGGCCCTTGTGCAAGACGGTGCCACCAAAAAGTTGTACGTCATAATGGACCATGTTCCAAGTGACTTGTGTTCCGGCTGCATCCCAGGTATTGTTCCAGATAGCTTGATCCCCGTCTAGCTGAATGGCGCCAAGCTTTCCATGTAGGCTACGGTCAATTTCTGTGGCTGTAACGGATAGAGGGCCTTGTGCCCATTGACGAGCGGTTTCACGGACGACGGCAAAAGCTTCAGGGAGGATTTCTTCCAAGACTGCTTCCTCTGACACAATGGCTGATTTTGTCAGTTCATCAATTTGATGGTAGTGCCTTTCTTTGGCCTCCATGTCTTTTTCGACGGAAGCTTGCGCTTTGAGCGCTTCAATTTCTTTGGTTTGTGCAAAAGAAGCCGCCTGAATTCTTGCTTTGAATTCTGCTGTTTTAGCGCGTAGTGCTTCAGGACTCAAGCCGCTTAGCGCCTGCTCTGCCGCGTGAATCTTGTCGATATAGGGTTGAATCTCCTTGAGGTCGTTCTGCGACTTATCGCCAAGGATTTTCTGAAGAAGCTTTTGAATCATGGTAGCGGCAAAAGTACAATCCTTGTGCCACCTAAATACTTACGGAACCTTGGCAGACTCAGTATTCTTCCTCATTCCAGAGAAAGTCGTCGTCAGAAGGGTAGTCAGGCCAAATTTCTTCGATTGATTCGTAGATCTCTGCCTCTTCTTCTTCTACGGCTTGGAGGTTTTCAACCACTTCCAAAGGTGCCCCCGTACGGATGGCGTAATCGATCAATTCGTCTTTGGTGGCGGGCCAAGGGGCGTCGCTCAAGTAGGAGGCCAATTCAAGTGTCCAGTACATAGGAGAGGTGCAAAAGATATTTTGCGCAAATATATTCGTTTTGTCGGGCTATGCAAGACCTATTTAAGGCTCTGGTTTCCAAGCAATTTCTTGAACCCCTAATTCATGGGCTAACCAGCGGGAGCAGGTAAAGAAATAATCACTGAGTCGATTAAGAAAAGGAAGTACGGCTTCAGGCATAGGGAGCGGCCCCGAAGCCAACTGCAATTGGAGTTCAGCGCACCAACGTTCGGCACGACGACAAACCGTGCGCGCAAGGTGCGCATGAGAAACGGCAGGGTGTCCTCCCGGCAGCACAAAATTCCGAAGCGGAGGAAGCACCGCGTCCATTCGGTCAATGGCGGCTTCAAGATTTTCAGTCCAGGCAGGGTTAAGCGGGGGAAGCCGCTCTACCATCTCCAAAGAATCATTTGCTAGGTGGGATCCAATTGCGAACAACTGGCGCTGAATTACTTGGAGCTCCTTTTGGAGCTCTCTAGGCGCCAAGTCGTGCAAGAGGCCGGTATGCGCATTAAGCTCATCCAGGGTTCCATAGGCGTGCAAGCGCAAGTCGAATTTTGACACTCGCTGCCCGCTAAACAACCCTGTTTGGCCTGAATCGCCTGTTTTTGTGTAAATCTTCACCCGGCTAAAGTAGCCCATCTTGCAGAAAATGAAAAAGGATTAAACCCGGGACCGAACTTCGCGTCCAATGGTTTGTTTGGTAAACAAATACAGAAATCCACCAGAGCAGGTTATCCTTTGCTTTAATTTTATCTCATGGCAAATTTTCGTTCGATTTTCTTATTGCTTCTCACCTCTTGGTCGTTACAGGCGCAACAAAACCCTTACCTCGCTGCCTGGGTCTACAACAGTACGGGCATAACGGGTCAGCATTGGGCGCAAGGCCAGAGCAACCCAACGACAGACACGGCGCTAGCTGACGTGAAATGGATTGGATATACGCCCACAGACACCTATATCCGCTGCAGCGGGGTTCCCTCCTATACCGTCGGCCCTTTTTTGGACGGAAACCCAGCCTTGCCCAGCAACCGTCACTATATTTTTCGGATCCCCCAGAACCCGGTTCCGAACACGGGCACGCCCTCTGTCCCAGGTTTGGGGCATATCGGCGTGTGGATTAATGGAGTCCCTGTGTACAATTATGCAGATGCCATGTCCTATAACAATCAAAATATCTGGCATCAAAATGCCGTTGTGTTTGAACAAAGCGGATTTGACTGCGCCAAAGGCCATCCGTCGCCTGTTTTCAATGGACCTCCTGGGCCTGGCTCAACCTTGGTGGGGGGGTCCTATCATCACCACCAAAGTCCGGCCATTTTTACAACAGCAACCCAGCCTTTGTCAAATCCCTGCGCATCCTACCCTTCTTTGGGCCTCTATACCATGGATTCTACGGTGCACTCTCCGTTGCTTGGCTTTGCCTTTGACGGTTATCCCATTTATGGAGCCTATGCCCATGTAGACTCCTTGGGTCAGGGGTCGATTGTGCGCATGCAGAGCAGCTATCAGATTCGAAACATAACCGAACGAAGCAGCTTACCCAGCGGCGCGGTACTCACGGCGGGGCAATATGGCCCTTCTCCTTCTGCCGTCGTATTAGGGTCGTACAAAGAAGACTTTGAATATGTACCAGGCCTTGGCAATCTAGATGCGCACAATGGGCGCTTTGCCGTTACGCCAGAATTTCCAAATGGAACGTATGCCTACTATACCACGGTCGATGTTAACCGGAATTCAGCCTTTCCCTATGTGATTGGAGATACGTATTATGGAATAGTGGCCACGGATAATTTTCCTGTTATGGGCCCAGGAGCAGGATCAACCAACGTAACGATTCCCAGCAATGCCATTACATATTCCTCCATTGGCTTTGAGCAGGGCGCGGGAGCAGGGCTTGACCTCTACCCAAATCCCACGCGCGGTAGGTTTGTCGTAGACGGGGTTGATTGGGATGGAACATGGCAAGTAACCGACTTGATGGGCCGTATTTGGATGCGTGGGACACATCGTGCCCACGATGGAACGCTTCAGATAGACATTTCGCCCGCGCCCGCAGGATATTATCGCTGGAACGCAGAGGCAGGGATAGGCGCAGTGACACGGTCCTTTTATGTAATCCCTTAGGAAAATAACCCGCGCTGTGCCTCCTGCGTTGGTCTTCCCAGGGAATTTTAGTAGGCCCGAACGCTGCTTCCCTCCATATAGTTCACGAAGGCTCTGTTGGCTACGCGCGTGCCGCCAGGGGTGGGGTAGTTGCCCGTAAAATACCAGTCCCCTAGGTTTTCGGGACAGGAAGCGTGTAAATCTTCTACTGTTTGATAAATCACCTTCACTTCAGCCTTTACCTGAGGAGGCGTGAGCATTTGTGCGATGCGGTCAGAAATCTCTTGGTCCGAAAAGGGGGCGTACACAGCTTGTGCGGCGTTGCGCTGCTGGTCCATGGGAAGGGCGAGTTGCGCAAGGGCATCGGCCAGGGCATCGGTTAAAACGTTCTCCATATGCCTTTCCTTCAGCAAAGATACGGCTGCGCGGAAGGCAGCAAAGTCCCCAATCTTGGCCATATCAATGCCGTAACAATCAGGGTAGCGGATCTGCGGCGCAGAACTGACAATAATGATGCGCTTGGGACCTAAACGGTCTAACATGCGCAAGATGCTTTGTTTCAAGGTGGTGCCGCGCACAATGCTGTCATCTACAGCAACCAAGGTATCGTTGGGCTGAATGACGTTGTACGTGCTGTCGTAAACGTGGGCGACCATGTCATCGCGGCCAGCCTCTTCCGCAATAAAAGTCCTGAGCTTGACATCTTTCCAGGCAATTTTTTCTACCCGTGAGCGACGCTCGAGTATGGCACGCAATGCGCTATCTGGGGCGTCGGCCGCCAAGTCCTTTACCTCTTGAATCTTTTGTTCATTCAACGCGTCTTCGACGCCCTTTACCAGTCCGTAGAAGGAGATTTCTGCCGTATTAGGGATGAAACTGAATACGGTGCGGTCAAAATCTCTGTCGGCAGCATCTAGAACACGGTTGGCTAGGCGGCGACCCAGTTCAAGTCGTTCCTTATAGATGGCACCGTCGTTTCCGCGTGAGAAGTAGATGCGCTCAAATGAACAGGCAAGGCGTTCACGGGGCTCTAAAACTTTTTCGATAGAGACGTCTCCATTGCGGCGAATCCAAATCATATGACCCGGAGGAACCTCTTTTACCTCATCAAAATCCACACCAAAAGCAGTTTGGATAACGGGTCGCTCAGAGGCCACAACCGCTACTTCATCATCAACATAATAGTAGGCAGGACGGATACCATTTGGATCGCGCAAGAGAAAGGCATCCCCTTGACCGACCATGCCGCCCATGGCGTATCCCCCATCCCATGCTTCGGCAGCCTTTCGCAAAACGCGTGGCAGTTGAAGATTCTTCATTTGATAGACGCTTCGCTCCATCTTGGCCATGCCAAAAATATCTTTAGCCTCCTTGTGGAGACGCTCGTTTTCCTTGTCAAGGAAATGGCCAATTTTTTCCATAACTGTGACCGTGTCGGCACGCTCCTTTGGGTGCTGACCTAAAGAAACAAGCTCGTCTACGAGCTCTTTGACGTTGGTCATGTTAAAATTTCCCGCAACAATGAGGTTGCGACTCATCCAGTTACTTTGGCGTAAGAAAGGATGGCAAGCTTCTATCGAATTTCCGCCAAAGGTTCCGTAGCGTAAATGGCCCAAATAGACCTCACATGCGAAGGCTAGATTTTCCTTTACCCAATGCACATCCTTTAGCCGTTCAGGCTTCCCATCTACCAAGACGTTGACGCGCGTTTGAATACGCTGAAAGATGTCCTGCATGGGCTTGGGTTCCACCGAGCGGTAGCGACTGATGTAGCGCTGCCCTGGGGCCATGTCCAACTTGACGCCCGCAATCCCTGCACCATCTTGGCCACGGTTGTGCTGCTTTTCCATCATGAGCACCATTTTATTCAGGCCATACAAGGCCGTCCCGTGTTTTTCCAGGTAATGTCCTAGGGGCTTGCGGAGGCGCAACAGGGCAATTCCGCATTCGTGGTGGATGGCGTCGCTCATCGAATGGATTTCAAAGCTCAAAGGTAGCGCTTCCCTATCTTCGCTCAAGACCCAATGAACCTGATTAATGGACACATCTCCACTCGTGGTTGACATCCACACCCATATCCTTCCCGAACATATTCCCCCTTTTGCCCAACGCTTTGGATATGGGGGTTTTATCCATCTTGATCACCATTGCCCCGGCTGTGCGCGCATGATGAAGGACGATCAGTTTTTTCGCGAAATTCAAGCCAATTGCTGGGATCCTCAGGTCCGAATGGGCGAATGCCAACACCACGGCGTGCATATGCAAGTCTTGTCCACGGTTCCTGTTATGTTCAGTTATTGGGCACCGGCAAAAGATGCGCTAGAGGTAGCACGCTTTCTCAATGATCATATTGCGGAGATTGTAGCTCGTTACCCTGGACGATTTGAGGGCCTTGGAACGCTCCCCCTGCAGGACCCAGAGCTTTCTATAGCAGAATTGGAACGCTGCAAGGCCATGGGCCTCAAAGGGATTCAGATTGGCAGCCATATCAATGACTGGAACCTAGATGCACCAGAATTATTTTCAGTTTTTGAAGCTTGTGAACGCTTGGGTATGGCGGTATTTGTTCATCCGTGGGACATGATGGGCGCTCAGACCATGCCTAAATATTGGCTACCCTGGCTGGTGGGTATGCCTGCCGAGTCTTCCCGCGCAATCTGCTCATTGATCTTTGGCGGGGTGCTAGAAAGACTTCCTGGGCTTCGGGTTGCCATAGCCCATGGTGGAGGATCCTTTGCTGCTACTTTAGGCCGAATCCAGCATGGTTTTGACGTTAGACCAGACCTGTGTGCTGTGGACAATGCGGTTGCGCCCACCCAATATGTGGGAAAATTTTGGGTGGATAGCCTAGTGCATGATCCGCTAGCATTAGACTTTCTAACCAACCTTGTGGGCGAAGACAAGGTGGCTTTGGGTACGGATTATCCTTTCCCTTTAGGTGAATTGACACCAGGGAAATTGATTTCGTCCATGGACTGGAACGCAGAGAAAAAAGCGAAAGCATTGGGTTTAAATGCCCTTGCGTGGCTTAATGGACCTCAAATGACGTAGATTTTCCGGGCTAACTCCTCTCGAATGAGGGATACTTTTCCTGCTTTGCGGATAACAAAAGACCCTTCGGGTGCCCCTGGTCCAAGCACATCAAATTCAGAGCCGATGGAAAGGCCGAGTACATCCAATTGACCTAAAATTTCCCTCGAGTCATCTATGACGGAGATGAGACTGCAATGCTGGCCTGTGCGCGCCTCTTCAAGCGAGTGCCCTTCATAATTAGGCATGAGAAGTTCAATGGTGGGAATGGGGTCACCGTGCGGATCCACTTTGGGAAATTCCAAAAAGGCCTCAAGATTGTTGATGAGCTTCTCGCTACGAACATGCTCAAGCTGCTCGGCAATTTCATGGACTTCGGTCCAAGTAAATCCTAAAGTTTTGTAGAGGAAGACCTCCCAAATTCGGTGGCGTCTGAGTAGTGAAATAGCAATGCGCTCTCCTAGTTGCGTCAGGCTGATGCGGCCATATTTTTTGTAATTAACGAGGCCTTTTGATTTTAATTTTTTCAGCATGGAGGTTACGCTGGGAGGGGCAACGCCTAGTTTGGCAGCTAGGTGATTGGTGCCAATATCGTCTCCTGTCATCTTAAACCGGAGGAGCATTTTGAGGTAATCTTCCTCGCTTTTTGTTGCCCGGTTCATTTTACAAAGCGTGGATCTGTGTCCATTGTGGTGCCACAATTTTTGCAGGTGCGCAGGGATGCATCGCCATAAAAAGCGTGAAAATGTGGCAAAAAGTCTTTTTCGATGTTGTGCAATTCAAAATAGGCTGCATGCAACGGGCCGTTGCAGGTGTCACAAAACCAAAGTAAGCCATCGGTAAAGCCTTTTCCGGCTCTTTTGCGCTCCACCACGAGGCCCATGCTTCCTTCTTCACGAATGGGAGAATGCGGGGTTTTAGCTGGACAAATGAACATGTCCCCAGCCTCTAAAACATGGTCTACGATTTGCCCATCCATCTGAGTGCGCACGGTGATACGGCCCTCAAGTTGATAGAAAAATTCCTCGGTCTCGTTGTAGTGATAGTCCTTTCGCGCGTTGGGCCCAGCGACCACCATCACGATATAATCCTCGGAGTCAGGTGTAAGGTTCTTGTTTCCAACAGGAGGGACCAGCGTATGGCGGTTTTTGTCCAACCAATGATTGAAGTTAAAGGGTATGTGCATACAAACAAAGTTAAACGGGGTTAACCCTCGTTGTTCTCAGGTGTCTCGAAATTTATGCGAACGGCGATGGGAAGAACTGCTTAGAATAAATTTAAGTACTATGTGTTGCATAGTACCTAATATAAACTATATCTTTGCTTTATGAATACGGAAAACGCTAGGGTACAGATGCGCAAAGGGGTGTTAGAGCTTTGTGTGCTGCGGGTGGTTCAAAAAGGAGAAGCATATACCTCGGATTTGTCCCAAGCGCTGAAGAAAGCCGACATCCTTGTGGTGGAAGGGACCTTATACCCCCTGCTTACACGACTCAAAAATGCTGGCTGGCTAGAGTATCGATGGGAAGAATCAAAAGCGGGCCCTCCACGGAAGTATTATACCCTCACATCGAGTGGCGAGGAGCTTCTTGCCACGCTAGACAAAGAATGGAATCAATTTGTAAACGCAGTTAATGCACTTTCACAATCATGAAAAAGACCATAGATATTCATTTGGGCGGCCTTTTATTTCATCTTGATGAAGATGCGTATGATCGCATTTTCGCCTATCTAGAGGCGGTCAAACAGCGTTTAAAGAACGAGGAAGGGTATGATGAAATGTTACGGGATATCGAGTCACGTCTAGCGGAACTTTTTTTTGCTAGTCTCCACCCAGGAAAGCAAGTCATCAGCATCCACGAGGTAACCTCAGCTATGGAAACGCTGGGTCGGCCCGAAGATTTTAGTGAAAATAGCCATCAAAATGAACCTATCGCGGATACGACAGAAGCCTCAGTCTCTTCTGGTAAAGCGATGAAAAGATTATTCCGCGATGTGGAAAACGGCTTTGTTGGGGGGGTTTCTGGCGGCCTTGGGTCCTATTTTCAGCTAGATCCGATCATCTTCCGCGTGCTCTTTTTGGTGCTCTTTTTTGGGAAAGGCATTGGCCTGATTGCCTATTTCATTTTATGGGTGGCTATCCCGGGAGCAAAATCAACGGCGCAAAAACTGGCCATGCGAGGCGAAGAAGTCAATATTGAGAACATCAAAAAGTCGGTGGAAGAAGAGGCCCAGCGTATGAAAGCTCGATTCCAAGAAGGAATCCATGAGGTGGCCCCCGCAGCACGCCATGCGGCCCAAGGGATGGGCCAAGCTACACACCAAATTTTGAAAGGGCTTGGGCGTGCTTTGTCTTCGCTCTTGCGCATAATCGGATTTATATTCCTTCTTGGCTTAGGCGCTGCCGGCATCGCCCTCACCGTTATTGGGACCTTTGGGTTTTCATGGCATGGGGAAGCAGAATCAGGCAATGTGATGGACCTCTTTCTGACAATTTTACCGAGTGACATGGCCTCAAGTATCTTTTGGCTTGCTACAGGAACCTTGGTGTTGGGTCTCTTGATCGAAATAGTTGCGCTCATATTGCGGTTTACCTTTCGTGCTAAAATTACACCGTACGCTTGGCGGCTCATCCATGGCATAGCCATTCTATCCGCCATGGTGGGGGTCATTATTTGGGTCTTCATTGGTCTACGAACAGGCTTAGAATTCCGCCAAGAGGCCTACTATATGAGGTCACTAGAATTGAAAGAGCCCCAGTCTCATTTTGTCCTCGCCATGTCTTCACAACGCCTACCACACGAGAGAAATCCATGGCAAACGCACGGGAAGGCGAAAATGGGCAATGCGGAAGAAGAAGGCACTTGGTCTACCGACGGAAATGAAATTTACTTTGAAGGAATTGCCCTTGATATTAAGCAGAGCCTCCGAAACGTGCCCAGTATGGAGGTCCTTATAGAAGCACACAGTGGGAACCGACGAACAGCCAGATTGAAGGCAAGTCGCGTTGAATACTCCCTCGAAGTGCGCCAAGACAGCCTATTGGTGGGGGATGTAATCCACTTTCCTTTTGAAGATCGATTCCGCGGTCAAAATGTGCGCTTCACGCTGTATTTACCTATTGGTCACAAGGTATATTTGGATCAAAGTCTCTTGGGTTATTTAGATCATGTCGACAATCTCCAAAATGTCTATGGCCCCAAGATGGTAGGAAAATATTGGCTAATGACGGAAAGAGGTCTACGCCTATGGGAGGGGTCAATACGCTAAAACTATGCGCAATCTTTTTACCACATTTTTCCTAGCGCTAAGCGCGGCGGGATGGGCGCAAGCCCCGTTCATTACCTATTATGCTGACTTGTTGCGCGTTCAGGGTGACCAGGTCCAAGTCACCGCAGAAGTGCATTGGGAAGCCCTCCCGGATGACCTTGAGGAGGCCCCCATTCCTTGGCAGTTTCCCAAGACCATACCGGGCACTTATGCGACCGAGGACTATGGGAAGTACATCAAGCATTTGGAAGCGTTTAAAACGGATGGCAGCAAGATCAAGGTGCGCAAAAAGGGACAAAACATCTTTTATTTGAGCGCGCTGCCTGACCGCATTACCTACCAAGTAAAGGACACCTATGATGCCCGTGTTCGGAAGAACCACATCTTTGAGCCGGCAGGGACAAATATCCAAGAGCGGGCGAATTTCTTACTCAATAACGCGGGCTTCTTTGGGTACTTCCCAGGCTATGAATTGGCGCCAGCGCAAGTGCAGTTGCACTATCCAGGGAATATGCTGGGCGTGAGCGCCCTGCCAAGCCGGGTGGAGGAGGGGCCGCTCATGTTCCTTGGAGAAACTCGAATTCAGTCCTTTCAAGCGCGTGACTATCATCATCTGATGGATTGCCCCATCATGGTGACGGTGCCCGATACCACGAGCTTTTATGTTGCCAACTGCAAGGTGACCCTAAGCGTATATAGCGAGAGCGGCCGCCCTTTAAGTGCGGCGATATATGAGGAAGTAAAGGTGTCCATGGAGGCCATCGCTGCCTTCTTAGGCGGAAAACTACCGGTAGACAACTATGCTTTTTTATTCTACATCAAGGATTACACTGAATTTAAAGGCCTGATGGAGGGGGACCTAAAGCTTGGCAAAGCCATCAAGTTGCTTCGTCAGATCATAGGCCAGGGATTTGGGGCGTTGGAGCATGGCAACTCTTCGACCTATTTCTTGCCGGACTTTGGCAACGATTTGGTGTTGGATCAAATCAAAGATGTCTGCATCCACGAATTCCTCCACATACTGACCCCCCTGGGGCTTCACTCCGAATGCATCGGGGAATTCAATTATGCGGACCCTGTTATGTCTCAGCACCTTTGGCTTTATGAAGGCGTGACGGAGTATTTTGCGGGACTTTCACAAGTGCAAGGGGGCGTCATGACCCCCGAAGCCTACATACAAACACTACTAGAAGGCAAAATCCGCTCAGCCAGTCGCTACCCAACAGAAAAGATGGCCTTTACCGAGATGAGCACCCACGTTTTGGAAAACCCATGGAAAAAGCAGTACGGCCAAGTGTATCAACGCGGGGCACTCATGGCAGCATTGCTGGACCTTGAAATCATGCGGCTCACGCAGGGCAAAAAGACGCTTCGCGATGTAGTGGGGGTCCTAAATGCGCGCTATGGGGCCATGCGCTCTTTCGATGAGGCTACCTTCTTTGAGGTATTTGTCGCGGAGGTTCACCCCGATGTAATGGACTTTTTTGACGGCTATGTTCGTGGTCGTAACCCCTTGCCTATTGCGCGAAATCTGGGCTATGCAGGCATGAACTATGTGCATCTTGAAACGCGCTCAATGCCCCAGGACCCTTTGAAAAGTCCCAATATTAAAATGAAATGGATTCCTTTTGCCGGTTGGCGCACGGTCAAAAAAGTAAAAGGGCCACTGCCCTTAGCCCTGCAGAATGAGGATCAGGTAGAATTTGACGCCCGACAACTGATAGGGTGGGAAGGGCCCTTGCCGATGGGTAAAGAAGTTGAGGCCCTCCGCTTACGGGAGGGTGTCACCGAAACCCTGCGCTTTGAACCTGAGCGAAAGGAGGTTCTTTTGAAACACCGCATCTTTGCGTCTCCCAGTCCAACGGAAGAACAGGCGATGATTCGCGCCCGTTGGTTGGGAACCCAGACCCCATAATTTGCCCGTCAACACCGAAATCTACTTCCTACCTTTACCTCATGGCACGTATCCTTACCGGCATTCAGAGTTCAGGCCGTCAGCACTTGGGGAATATTTTAGGCGCAATCAAGCCCGCTATTGCATTGGCAAATGACCCGAGCAATGACGCCTATTTGTTTATTGCTGACCTCCATTCACTGACCTCTGTCAAAGATCCTATAGCCCGAAAAGAAAACCTTTTGGCCACTGCAGCCGCTTGGCTGGCCTGTGGCTTAGACCCAGATAAAGCCGTTTTTTACGCCCAAAGCCATTTGCCAGAATGCACGGAGCTTACATGGTACCTCAACTGCTATACGCCGTTTCCTATGTTGGCCAATGCGCACAGCTTTAAAGACAAATCTGATCGCTTAGCGGATGTCAATGCGGGGCTTTTTGATTACCCTGTCTTGATGGCATCCGATATCCTCCTGTATGATGCAGACGTGGTGCCTGTTGGCAAAGATCAGCGCCAACATGTAGAAATGACCCGCGATATAGCGGAGGCGTTTAACCGTCAAACCGCTACCGAAACCTTTGTCATTCCCGAGGCGCGAATTGATGAAGCTGTCATGACCATTCCGGGGACGGATGGGCAAAAGATGTCCAAATCCTATGGCAATGTGATTGATATTTTCTTGCCCGAAAAGGCCTTGAAGAAGCAAATCATGTCGATCGTCACAGATTCTAAGGCATTAGAAGATCCCAAAGATCCCAACACCTGCAATGTTGTCCAGCTGTATCGCCTGGTCGCGCATCCGGACCAAGTAGTAGAAATGGAAGCGCACTATCGTGCTGGAGGGTATGGATATGGACACGCAAAAACCGCCTTATTTGAAGTTCTCCTTACCGCATTTGAAGATGAGCGAAAGCGATTTGATGCGTACGTGGAGAATCCACAAGCCGTATACCAAGCGTTAGCTCTTGGGGCAGAAAAAGCACGCCCGATTGCCCAAGCGACCCTAGGTCGAGTCCGCGCTGCATTAGGCTTTTAAAAAGTGATGTCTTTTTATTTTCTGCGATAAGTAGTCGAAAGATCGTTCGTCTTTCCATGGCCAATAAACTGATCTGGGTATCCGCGGCGCACAATCTTCACACTGCCTACATTACTTTCAGCCAGCCATGTGGTCAAGGCTGCCCCAACCCCTCCAATCGCCTGCGCATCCTCCCAAACATGCCACTGCGTGTGGTTTTTTGCAAACATGGCTAACATGTCTGGCGCAATGGGTTTTGCCATGCGTAGGTCTACCACACTATCCGTTGGTCGCGCTTCTTGGAGTGCTTCAGCGATAACAGGTCCAAGGCAGAAATGCACCGTCCCCGTCCCTAACTGTAAAATATCCATCCGACCACGTCGCTCAAGTGCATCAGGTAGCGAGGGTTCGATGCCCTTAGGATATCGGATAATACTGGGCCCGCCATAGGATAGCGCTTCTTGGAGCGCCTCATGTAAAGCGGCCCCGTTGCGCGGGGCCCAAATGGCGGTATGTGGAATAGCGCGGAAAAGCGCCAGATCAAATACGCCATGATGCGTGCCACCATCTTCTCCAACAAGTCCTGCGCGGTCTAGGCAGAGTATGACGGGAAGATGCTGCAATGCCACATCATGGATCCATGCATCGATGGCCCGTTGAGAAAAGGTGCTGTATAGATTGACGACGGGGCGCATTCCGGCAGCGGCCATACCGGCTGCTTGGGTTAGAACATGTTGCTCGGCAATGCCACCATCATAAAAGCGATGGGGAAATTCAGCTCGAAAAGCATCTAAACTGCATCCTGGCGCCATGGCGGCGGTTAGTCCCACAATGCGCGGATCCTCTTGGGCTAAGGCAATAAGGGCGGAAGCAAAATGTTCTTGAAAATGGTCTGGGCTCAATGCCTTTTCTTCTAGGCCTAAAGAATCCAAAGTGGGTCGCTTGGTTTGCACATGTAAAACACGTGGGCCAGTTTGGCGGAGGGCATTTTCTAGGGAGGAATGCAGCTCGGGCATGTCGTGGCCGTTGACAGGTCCCCCCATCCAGTTCCAGCCCAAAGATTGCATAAATGCGGCATAACGGCCATTTTGATGCAGGGCGCCAACGTTTTCTTCAATGGCTTGGCCATTGTCGTGCAAGATGACCAGAACATCATCGCCATGTGCACCAGCATCATTAAGGGCTTCAAAGACCATACCCCCAGTAAAAGCACCATCGCCTATGACAGCCACGCGCTTGCGTTGTCTTCCGAGATGGGCATCCGCGCGGGCAAAGCCTAAGAGGGCAGATAATGCAGTGCTAGAATGCCCTACACCAAAAGGATCAAAAGGGGATTCGTCGCGCTTTGGAAAACCACTTGGACCTTCGGGGGTTCGGTTTAAATGAAAAACGGCTGCGCGGTCCGTGAGCACTTTGTGCACATAGGCCTGATGTCCTACATCCCAAATTAATAAGTCTTCGGGGGTGTTTAAGAGCGCATGCAGGGCTACAGTGAGCTCTGCAGCACCTAAGCTCGAAGCAAGATGTCCTGCCTTTTCCTTCGTAGCGGCACGCACAAATGCTTTGGCTTCTTCCGCTACGCGCTGCAGTTCAGAAGGGGGCATCGAACGGAGTTCTTCAAGGGAAGGAAGGGGATGGGACATACTTCAAAAGTACACCGATGCAAAGGCAAGGTGGCGCTTTGCGCGCATAAAAAAACGCCGCCCTCCCAACGGAAGGCGGCGCTAGATATCCAGGATAGAAAACCTAGGCCTTTGCCTGCTTTTCCCAATAGCGACGCGAGCGCACGACTTCAGTGAGGTACAACATGACGGGCATGATGACCAAGGTCAAGAAGGTAGCAAACGTCAAACCAAAGATGACGGTCCAAGCAATGGGCCCCCAGAAGGCCACATTGTCTCCGCCAAAGTAAATATGTGGATTGTTCTCCGAAATCAAAGAGAAGAAGTCAATGTTCATACCGGTAGCTAAAGGAATCAACCCTAAAACAGTGGTGATGGCGGTTAGCAATACGGGACGAAGACGTGTACGGCCAGCTTCCGCGAGGGTAAAGGCTAACTCGTCCACGGGGAGACGCGCATCTTCATCTAGATCCAATTCAGCCTTGCGACGATCAATCAACTGTCCAGCATAGTCTGCCAAAACGATGGCATTGTTCACAACGACTCCCGCCAGTGAAATGATGCCAATCATCGTCATGATGATGACAAAGTCCATGCGGAACATCACGAGACCCAAGAGTACGCCGATCAAAGACAGCACGACGGTGGTCAAAATCAAGAAGGGAATTCGTGCTGAATTAAATTGCCCCACGATGATCAGAAAGATCATGAAAACGGCACCTAAAAGGGCTTTGGATAAGAAGCTAAACTCCTTGGATTGTTCCTCTTGCTGTCCTGTAAAGGCAAGGCTCATCCCCCGCGGGACCTCATAGGTGGTCAGCAAATCCTTCATTTTTCCTACAATCTGATTGGCGTTGGCTCCTTCTTGGACACCGGAATACAAGGTGATGACCCGCTTGAGATCCCTGCGCTTTACTGCAGAAAAAGTAGAAGACTTACTTGCCGTTGCGACAGCAGAAATAGGCACTTGTTTTATCTGACCCGAACCTTGGTCACGGAAGGTGATTTTTTGGTTCATCAAGCTTTCCAAATTGTAGCGATAAGCGTCATCAAATCGGAGGTTGATGGGGTACTCGTCTTCATCATCCTTAAATCGGCTAATCTCCTTGCCAAAGAGGGCGGTCCGCAAGGCATCCCCAATTTGACCGGTGGACACACCTAGTGAACGTGCCTTGGCACGATCAACCGTGATAGGCATTTCGGGCTTGCCAGACTCAACGTCTAATTTGAGCTCGTCATAGCCCTTGATAGGAGAAGACTCGATTTCCTTTTGGACGTCCTCAGCAAAGGCCAATAATGCGTCATAGTCTGTCCCCGTTAATTCAATGTTGATGGGGGCCCCTTGAGGCGGGCCATTTTGGTCCTTTTCAACCGTGATCACAGCACCGGGGACATCTGAAATATTGTCACGCAAGAGATTCAGTACGTCAGAACTGCTCACAACATTCCCCGATGCATCGAGACGGTACTTAGTTTCTCTAAAGGCCACCACAATTTTAGCTTTGTTCGGTGTAGGCACATTAGAAGGTCCTTGACGCGGATCACTGGTTCCCTTCCCTACTTGTGCAATCAGCGATTCCACCATGTAATTATAGGGGGCACCATCAACATCATAGGCATAACGGTCAATGAGGGTAGAGATGGAGGTTTCTAGATCCAAAGTCAGGGCATTGGTCTCCTCTATGTCAGTACCAACGGGCAACTCAATATAGATGTTGGCCAAGTTGGGTTGGTTATCCGGGAAGAACAACACCTTAGGGGGGAAAATGGCCAAAAGCACAAAGGAAACAAAGAGCAGCCCTATGGTGCCCAAAAAGAATTTTTTGGCATTTTTCCCACGAAGAGAAAACGTAACCAAACGAGAATAACGGTTTTCCAAACGAGGCAAAACCTTGTTTTGGAAATGGCGCGTTCCGGGCTCAAAAATGTATAAATAGGATAGGATTAAGGCGCCCGCATACCCAATCAAATTGAACATGGTAGCAGCAAAAATCATATTGACCGTGGGATGCTCATTTGAGAATGAAATAGTCGAATAAACGCCAAATCCCACAAGGGCTAATACAGCCCCAATTTTGGTCCATTTAGGGCGATTTACCTCGTCTTCGGTGACTTTCATATAACGCGCAGCCAAGGCTGGGTTGATGACCAATGCCACAAAAAGGGAGGAAGACAATACCACAATCAAGGTATAGGGCAAAAACTTCATAAACTCCCCAATAAGGCCAGGCCACATTGCCAGAGGCACAAAGGCAGCCAAGGTGGTGGCCGTTGAAGAGATGATGGGCATAGCGACCTCAGCAGCACCCAACTTTGCAGCCTGCGAGGGCGAATAGCCATTACTCATAAATCGGTATACGTTTTCAACGATTACAATCCCGTTGTCTACTAACATACCTAAGGCAAGAACCAGCGCAAAAAGCACCATAAAGTTTAACGTGATACCCATGGAGTTCAGCACAAAGAAGCTGAGCAACATACTGAGGGGAATGGCAATACCGACAAACAAGGCATTGCGAAGTCCCAAGAAGAAGGTGAGGACCAATACCACAAGCAAGACACCAAAAATGATGTTGTTTTCGAGGTCGCCCACCTGATTTTTGGTTCGCGTAGATTGGTCATTGGTGATAGAAATCATCAAATTGCTCGGGAAGTATTCGTTTTGCGCAGCCGCTACAAGGGCATTGATGTCGGTAGAAGCTTGAATCAAATTCTCGCCAGAGCGTTTTTTTATATCCAAGGTGACGACAGGGTCACTGTATTGACGTGCATAAGACTCACGGTCAACTTCATCAAAAGCCACAGTGGCTATGTCGCGTAAGTACACGATGTCTGCCTTTTCTTGTTTGACGATGATGTTTTTGATGTCATTTAAGTCCTGAAACTCTCCAACAACGCGAACATTACGACGGTAACCATCCACAAGAAGGTCACCACCCGAAATGGACATATTCTCATTCTGAATGGCGCCGGCAATGTCACGGAAAGAAATACGCATGGATTCCATTTTCTGGACATCCACCATAATGCGGACTTCTTTGTCGTCAATGCCGCGAATATCTACCGCCGTAATGGAGGGAAGATCCTCAATTTCGCTTTCGAGATACTCCGCATAATTCTTCAACTGTTCGCTGGTATAAGAACCTGATAAGTTGATATTCATAATGGGCAGAAGCTCACTAATATTCAAGTCAAAAATATTCGGGTCAGCAGGCAAGTCATTTGGAAAGTCTGGGGAAGATCGCGCAGCGTCTACCTTGTCCTTTACCTTTCTAAGGGCCTCAGAAACCTCTGTGTCAAAATTGAATTTGACCTGTATAGAAGAGAATCCTTGAATAGAAGTAGAGGTGATGTCATCAACACCAGAAATGCTGTTGATTTGCTTCTCAAGAGGACGGGTGATCAGTCGCTCAATATCGATGGGAGAGTTACCAGGATATGCCGTGCCCACATAGATGGTGGGTTGGGCAATTTCAGGAAAACTCTCTGCCGGCATGGCCCGGTAGGCCATTAATCCTGCGATGAAAATAATGATGGTAAGAACGCCTACTGTGACGCGGTTATTGACGGCCCAGTCGGTTATACCAAACCGGCGCATCATACGTGTGTTTTGCTCGGACATGGCTTAGTAAAGTTTTACAATTTCACCTGGCTGTACACTGCGGATTCCGCGGTCTACTACTTTTTCGCCAGCAGCAATGCCTGCGAGGACTTCGGTCATCTCATCATTGGCAAGGCCTAAAGTGAGGTCTCGACGTGCAATGGTCCCGATAGCGCCATTGGGTATGAAAACATAGGTATAATCCTGCCCCTTCGTGTCTTGAAGAATTAAGCGATTCGGGATCAATAACGCTTCGTCTTTTTGATAATCCTGTATGGTCACAGAAGCCATCATGTTGGCCTTGAGACTTGCATTGTTGGGAAGATCAACAGACACCGTGAAGGTGCGGCTTCCTGGATTGATATAATCTCCTACTTGACTGACGCGTCCTTTTTCTACGAGGCCGATGGCAGTAAAGTTCATGGAAACCACATCGCCTTTGCTGATACGTTGGATATAGGGCTCAGGAACCTGCATGTCCAAACTTAGGCCGCCTGAACCGACTATGCGTAACATAGGCATGCCTGGGGCGCCATATTCCCCCTCCTTTGCAAATACCTCATCTACGATGCCATCAAAAGGCGCAACGATATTCGTCATGCCAATCTGCTGTTGAACGGTAGCAAGACGTTTTTGTAAAGATTCAAATTGCGTCTTAGCCTGCAGGAACTGAACCTCACTGCCAATATGCTGCTTCCACAATCGATCTTGTTTTTCAAAGACGGTTTGTGCCAAACCCAATTGGGTTTGGACTTCGGCCAAACTTGCCTTTGCCATGGCGGCATCCAGGGCAACCAACACGGCGCCTTTGCGAACGCGTTCTCCGCCTTGAACGGTTACTTTTGAAATACTTCCTGCCATCTCTGGGTAGAGGGTAACGGAACGGTCTGAAGCAACGGTACCATAGACTTGAAAACCATGGGCAAAAGAACCCTGTACCACCTCAAGGGTAGTGACACTCGAAAAATTGCGCGTTGAATCAAGGCGCGCAAGCGACGCATCCACCTGTGCCAAATCAGCACGAAGGGTTTCAATCAAGTTTGAAATAGAATCACGGCGCGCATTCAAATCTGCAACAG